>DATITY010000135.1:0-10613 GCA_035467235.1 Draconibacterium sp.
TTCCTGAAATCTCACTGTTTTTTATTGTTACATTTTCAGTTATCTGCCAACTGATTCCCTCGCCATTAAAATCTTTAACATGAACATTGTCAACAGTAACTTTTTTTGACCGTAAAATCAGGATTCCGGCGCTGTTACAACCATCGGCAAAGAAATTTTCTTTTCTGTTTCCATCGGCAACAAGATTGTAAATCAGTGCATTTTCAATATCCAGCGCTTCAATAACCGACGAGGCATTTGATACTAATCCGTTTTTATCGGCACGATAATCTCGAATTAAACCTTTATCGATATAAATAATATTATCGGCAATATCTGTCACATAAGCAGTTGACACATTCCAGCAACCGCTGTTTTCTTCGTCAGTTACCTGAATTTTCATCCCAACTTCAAATCCATCCGAATTCTCAACCGTTAGTTTCAGTTCGCCAAAATCGGCATCGACAACATATTTTGTTTGAACTCCCACTCCCCTTTTCAGAATGGTTTCCTTTCCTGCACCAATAAGTTTCACATTCGATTTCATTCGAACCGGTGCTTTAATATCGTACACTCCCGGATTCAACTTTACAATTCCACCTGTTTTTGAAACAGCATCGATTGCAAACTGAATCGCCTGATTGGTAAATCCCGAAATTTGGGCATTCGGGCCTCCAACAGTAATTACTTGTTCCGCAATTTTGGGCGAAACCAGCGCATCAGCTGCCTTTTCAGATTCCTGAGCGTTCGATAAAAAAGTAAGAGAGAGTAATAAAACCAAAACAATTGCTTTCATAATTTTAAGATTGATTTTGCTCAAATTTAATTGTTCGATTTAATAATTCAACCTGATCTGAATTAAAACTTTAATAAAACCAAAAAGCGGGAATATGTTTTATTACTTAAATATTATCTTCGCCCTTCTGAAAAAAATAAAAATGATTTTCGCAAATAAAACAATTTGGATAACAGGTGCTTCCTCCGGAATTGGCAAAGCTGTTGCCCTCGAACTTTCAAAAGAAAAAACCAACCTCATTCTCTCTGATATCAATGAATCAGGACTTGCAGAAGTTGCCGAATCCTGCAAAAAAAATGGCAGCACAGCCCTTATCGTTCCTATTGATTTAAGCGATGAAAAATCGGTTGAATCGGCTGTGCAAAAAGTTAAAGACACTAAACTGAAAATCGATTGTCTGTATCAGTTTGCCGGAATCAGTCAGCGTTCGCTGGTACATGAAACACCACTTTTCATTGACCGTAAAATCTTCGAAATCAATTTCTTTGGCGCTATCGCCCTTACCAAAGCTGTTTTGCCCGGCATGATTAAAAACGGCGGCGGGCAAATTGCTGTAACATCGAGTCTTGTGGGCAAATTTGGTTTTCCGTATCGCTCTTCGTATTCAGCTACAAAACATGCCCTGCATGGTTTTTACGAAAGTTTGAGAGCAGAAAATAAACAAAACAACATCCAGGTTTCCATCTTTATTCCTGGCCGGGTTAAAACCAATATTTCGATAAATGCCATAACAAAAGATGGAACTTCACATGGGAAAATGGATCCCGGACAGGATACAGGAATCACTCCTGAAAAAGCTGCAAAAATTATTTGCCGGGGTTTAAGAAAGAATAAAAAGGAAATTTTGGTTGGTGGAAAGGAACTAATTATGGTTCATATTCGTAGATTTTTACCGCGGTTATATTATTATTTATCGTCAAGAATTAAGGATTAGGTGAGAGTTCTGAGTTCAAAGTTCAAAGTTCAAAGTTTTAAATTTCAGATATGTCAGCAAAAATTAATGGAATACAGCAATTGGGCGTTGGAGTTGAAAATGTAGCCGAAGCATGGAAATGGTACCGCGAGCATTTTTCGATGGATATAAAAATGTTTGAAGAAGAAGCTACCGCCGAATTAATGCTGGCACATACCAATGGCAAACCACGAAAACGTCATGCTGTTCTGGCGCTAAACATGCAGGGTGGCGGGGGTTTTGAAATTTGGCAGCACACCGGGAAAAAGCCTGAAACATGTCCGTTTGAAATTCAGCTTGGTGATTTGGGCATAAATATCGGCAAATTAAAAACTGGAAATGTTCCGATTGCTTATTCTAAATTTGTTAATTCAGGTTTGAATCTTTTGGGTTCAATTCATAAAGACCCCGCGGGAAATGACCATTTCTACATGAAAGATATTTATGGAAACATGTGGGAAGTAAAAAACTTAAAAGAAATTTTCAGGAAGAAAGAAAAATCGGTAAGTGGTGGTATTTATGGTGCTGTTATTGGCGTAAAAAATATGGAAGAAAGCCTGAAAATTTACCAGGAGATTTTGCAGTACGACACTGTAGTTTACGATAAAACCGGAACATTCGCCGATTTTAAAGGGATTCCCGGTGGAGAACATCAATTCCGTCGTGTTTTACTAAAACATTCTGACGTTAGAACCGGCGCATTCAGCCCGTTTTTTGGCCAGTCGGTAATTGAACTTGTGCAGGTTCTCGACCGTGAGCCGCGTAATATTTTCGAAGGACGAATTTGGGGAGATCCAGGTTTTATTCATCTTTGCTTCGACATCAACGGCATTGATGTTTTCAGGGAAAAAGTAAAAAACATGGGATTCCCGTTTACCGTTGACAGCGCCCACGCAATGGAAACTTTTGACATGGGTGAAGCCGCCGGAAGTTTTGCATATATCCAGGCTCCTGAAGGTACATTGATTGAATTTGTGGAAACGCATAAAATTCCGTTGCTCAAAAAAATCGGCTGGTATATCGACATCAGAAAGCGTGGAAATCACCCTCTTCCCAACTGGATGCTGAAAATGTTCAGGTTTATGAGAGTAAAAGATTGAATCAATCTTATTTTACCGAAAACTTATAAATAGTAGTAGAATTAAAAGTTTCGCCGGGTTTTACTAAAGTTGATGGAAAACCAGTCTGATTTGGACTGTCAGGAAAATGCTGGGTTTCCAAACAAAAACCTGTTCTTTTGGTGTAGGCAACTCCCGATTTCCCAATTTCTCTTCCTCCCAAATGATTTCCTGTATAAAGCTGAACACCCGGTTCTGTGGTAAAAACCTCCATGTGTCGGCCACTTTCAGGTTCGTAAACACTGGCGGCAAAAGCAAGCTGGTTTTCAGCTTTATTAATTACATAATTAAAATCGTATCCCGAACCATAAACCAGTTGCTGATTTTGAGAATCAATTCGTTCGCCAATGGAATGAGGCGTTGTAAAATCAAGTTCAGTTCCGCGAATATCAGCAATCTCACCGGTTGGAAGCATTTCTGAATTTACAGGAGTCGATTTATCGGCATTTATTACAAGAATATGATTGAGAATATCACCATTCCCTTCGCCACGTAAATTAAAATAACTGTGGTTTGTCAAATTGATATGACAAGCTTTATCTGTGGTCAGTTCATAATCGATTTTCAACTCGTTATCGTTTGTGAGTGTGTAAGTTACTTTTACCGTTTTGTTTCCCGGAAAACCAAATTCCCCGTCAGCACTTGTCAGGGTAAAAACAATCACATTTCCGTCTTTTTGAAAATCCCAGACCTTTCGGTACCAGCTATTTGGACCAGAATGCAAACAGTTTTTACCATTATTAACCGGAAAATTATAGGTGATGCTGTCGATTGTAAACTTAGCACCGGCAATCCGGTTGGCAAACGGACCAACTACAGCGCCATGACTTGCACCATATTGCTGATAATCGGCAATCGATTTAAAACCAAGCATTACATCGGCAAAATCACCGTTTCTATCAGGTGCATAAACGGAAACAATCTTTGCACCGTAATTGGTTAAAGTAACTACCATTCCATTGTCATTTTCCATGGTAAACAAACGGGTTGGTTTTCCGTCAATCAATGATTCGAAATCATATTTTTGATACGTCATTTTTATCTCTTTTTTTGAGGTTGAAGCACATGCAGTAAAAGCAGTAATCAATAAAATCAGGTTAATGTATTTCATTTTCAGATTAGATATTAAATTGCCATAAAAATACAAAATGGTTTGATAAACCAACCTTGGTTTTAGATTTTGACTTTGATTAAAAACCAAATTATATCATGGTTAAATTCAAATTTGTATTATTCATTTGTAAATTAAACAAAAGTAATGGAATCAATCAGAGAACTTTACAGAATCGGGCACGGCCCATCGAGTAGTCATACCATGGGACCGAGAAAAGCATCGGAACGGTTTTTATTAAAAAATAAACATGCAAACCATTTTGAAGTAGTTCTGTATGGAAGCCTCGCTGCAACCGGACTGGGACATTTAACCGACCTCGCAATCAAGGAAATCTTTAAAGATTTTCAGTGTAAGATTGTATGGGAACCAAAAATATTCCTGCCGAAACACCCAAATGCTTTAAAATTCAGTGCGTTCGATACTAACAATGCTATTTTGGACGAATGGACTGCATACAGTGTCGGGGGCGGGACGATAATTGACGATGAAACTGAAACGGAAACCATACAGATTTATCCACATAAAAACCTGCAGGAAATAATGAACTGGTGCAATCAGAATGGAAAACAATACTGGGAATATGTTGAGGAATTTGAAGGTAGCGATATCTGGAATTTTCTGGAAGAAGTTTGGATAGTGATGCAGGAAAGCATCACCCGCGGATTAAGCCGCGACGGTGTTTTGCCCGGAATACTGAAATTGCCGAGAAAGGCGAATTCTTTCTACTTAAAAGGCAAAAATTATGCTACCCCTTTCAAACGACGGTCGCAACTATTTTCATACGCACTGGCGGTTTCGGAAGAAAATGCTTCGGGTGGAAAAATTGTTGCAGCGCCAACTTGCGGCGCTTGTGGGGTTTTGCCAGCGGTTCTCGAACATTCGCGAAAAGTTTACAAATCGGATAAAACATCAATTCAAAGAGCTTTGGCAACTGCCGGATTAATTGGAAATCTGATAAAAAGAAATGCCTCCATTTCGGGCGCTGAAGTAGGATGTCAGGGAGAAGTTGGAACAGCCTGCGCGATGGCTTCGGGAGCCGCTACCCAGTTGATGGGCGGCACCATTTACCAGATTGAATATTCGGCTGAAATGGGATTGGAGCATCATTTAGGATTAACCTGCGATCCGGTGGCGGGTTTGGTTCAAATTCCGTGCATTGAAAGAAATGCTTTTGCAGCAGAAAGAGCCGTTGCACACAATACTTATGCTTTGATTTCCGACGGAAGACACCGTATTAGTTTTGATGAAGTCGTAGAAACGATGTACAAAACCGGAATCGATTTGCAAAGCCAGTACCGCGAAACCTCGCAGGGTGGACTGGCAAAACTGAATGCGATGCCAAAACATTAATTTGCAGTTCTTAAATACTCAGGTACTTTTTCTATGGGAAAATTTATTTCTACCAAATTACCATCGCTCCATTTTCTCGTAATTTGGCAATACTCGCCCGGATGAGCTACATATTTAACTCCTTTCTCGGTTACTGTGGCGCCTTCTGCCCAGTCAGGTATTCGAATAAATAATTCGATATACCGCTTGTTTTCCATTTTGAATTTGAGTTGAATTTTTCCGGACTCCGGGAAATTCGTTTCCTGGGTAATTTCAACTTTACCTTTTAAAGTATGGTTGTATTTAATTGTGGCATTTACAAAAAGGTTAACATGAATATGATCGACATATTTAGTGAAAATCCAGGGTACCAGCAATTTTTCTATTTGATTTAATTCAGTCATTGTAAATAGGTTGGAACTCTGATTTACAATATTTTCCAATTCGCTTGCATACAATTCTTTTCCTGTTATTTCCAACAGAAAACCGGTTATTTCAATCCACCCGGAAACACTTTCAAAATTGAAATTTTTTGTTTCAACCTTCAGGTTATTCCACAAATTTTCAAGTTTAACTAATTCAAACTGTTCATTTCGGTTTTCATAGAATTGTTTGTAGCCCAGCAACTCATTCAATTCTTTTCCAAAATCAATTTTCTGAACTGAATCATATAATACAGATGCAGTAACAGGGAAAATGGACTGATTCAAAAAAACATTATCAGAAGCTGCTTTTTCAGATTTTTTGACTGGAAATTTATCGCTTTTCGTACACGAAAAAAATACAAAAAGCAGGGCAATACAAAAAGTAACTGGTTTTATCGACATATCTTGATTTTTAATTCAGTAAGAATAACAGAATTTGGTTTATTGAGTTCAAATGATGTATGTAAAACTTATTAAAAACAGGTTGCCGGATTTAAAAATTATCCTAACTTTTTGATTAGCTGCTATTTTTTACAAATAATTAATTCCATATATTTGCTATGTAAAATCGAAAAAATTACTGCGATGAAAAACTCAGTGTATATTATCACCATCAAACCACTACTGTTTTAAGGTAGAACTGTTGAGTTAGTTATCGTAGTTTATTCACTTTTTTCCATAAAATTATTTATAAAATGACAATCAAAAAAATCATTGCATTGTCTTACTCCAGACTTAAAAATCTGGATTTCAGTGAAATCTGGGAAGATATAAAAGAGGCCATCGCCGGTTCTGAACGCGATTTTACAAATACAAACCTTGGACGGGCAATTTTTATTCTGGCTGTTCCCATGGTTTTGGAAATGGTTATGGAATCGGTTTTTGCCGTGGTAGATATTTTCTTTGTTTCGAAATTAGGTCCCGATGCAGTAGCAACAGTAGGTTTAACCGAATCGGTTATGACTGTAGTTTATGCAATTGGAATGGGTTTAAGTATGGCTACTACCGCGCTGGTTTCGCGGCGAATAGGCGAAAAAAAGAAAAAAGAAGCCGGAGTGGTTGCTTTTCAGGCAATTCTGCTTGGAGTATTTGTTTCATTATTCATAGCAGTTCCGGGTGTAATTTTTGCCAAAGACTTTCTGAAAATAATGGGAGCAACAGATAAAATGGCCGACGCATATTATTTGTATCCGGCAGTAATGTTTGGCAGTAATGTGGTAATAATGCTACTGTTTATTATCAATGCAGTTTTCAGGAGTTCGGGCGATGCGGCAATTTCAATGCGCGTAATGTGGTTTGCCAATCTTATCAATATTATTCTCGATCCGCTGCTTATTTTTGGAATCGGTCCCTTTCCTGAACTTGGAATAATGGGTGCTGCAGTTGCAACTTCAATTGGAAGAGGAATGGCCGTGATGTATCAGTTTTACCTTCTTTTTTCGGGCAGCCACAGAATACGTCTGTATTTCGACAGTTTGAAAGTAAAATTCAACGTAATGTGGCAAATTCTGAAAATTTCGGGTGGTGGAATTTTACAAAACCTGATTGCCACTTCAAGCTGGATTTTTCTGGTCAGGATTATTGCCGTTTCGGGGCCTGAAGCGCTGGCAGGATATACCATTGCTATCAGGATAATTATATTTATGCTTTTGCCTGCCTGGGGACTGAGTAATGCCGCAGCCACACTGGTCGGTCAAAATTTGGGGGCGAAAAAACCGGACAGGGCTGAAAAAGCAGTTTGGGTTACTGGTTATGTAAATATGGTGTTTATGGGAACTATGGGTTTAGCGCTTTTCATTTTCCCCAAATTCTGGGTGGGTTTATTTATTAGCGACGCAATTGTTGTGGAGAATGGAATTCTGGCCTTGCGAATCATAAGCATTGGATTTTTGTTTTATGCCCTTGGAATGGTTATGATGCAGGGATTTAACGGTAGCGGAGATACAACAACTCCGTCGAAAATAAACTTTGTAAGTTTTTGGTTATTCGAAATTCCGCTCGCCTGGTTTCTGGCAATCGTTTTAAATATGGGATTATCCGGGGCAAGTATTGCAATTGTATGTGCAGAATCGTTTTTAGCATTAGTTGCATTATATTTGTTTCGAAAGGGAAAGTGGAAACTGAGGGAGGTATAAAGAGTTTAGAGTTCAAAGTATAAGCAATGAAAAATTATAAAACTGTTGATGAATATATTTTGAATGTTGCGGAAGGTAGAGAGATTTTAATTGTTTTACGTGATCTCATTTATTCAACCGAATTAACCGAAACAGTAAAATGGGGAATTCCAGTTTATACGATTAATGATAAAAATGTAGTCGGAATGGCAGCATTTAAATCGTATGTAGGACTTTGGTTTTACAACGGGTCGTTTTTAAAAGACGAAGCCGGAGTTTTAATAAATGCAACTGAAGGAGTCACAAAAGCACTGCGCCAGTGGCGTTTTACATCGGTTGATGAGATTGACGAACAGTTGGTTTTAAGGTATGTGAACGAAGCGATTCAAAACCAGAAAGAAGGTAAAGAATTGAAACCCGACCGTAACAAACCAGTAATAATTCCTGACGAATTACTGATTGAATTCGCAGAAGACAAAGAACTTGAAAACTTCTTTAACCGGTTTACAATTGGCAAACAACGTGAATTTACGGAATTCATTTCTTCTGCAAAACAAAGTGAAACCCGGATAGCGCGAGTTCAGAAAGTTATTCCTCTGATTCTTGAAAACATCGGATTAAATGATAAATACCGTAAATAATAATAAAATGAAGTTTAATTATATGTTCCTTTTTGTTCTGGTCTTTTTCAGCTTTTCAGGAAAAACGCAGGTCAAAAACAGCCTTGATCTGGATGAAAAGAAAGCTGAATACCTCTATCATTTTGCCTACGATTGTATCGATCAGGAGTACCCAAACAAGCCTGGAGAAGTGCTGGGCGATGACTCGTACCTCGCTCCTCCCCGCGTTATGCACCCGGCTTTTTACGGTTGCTTCGACTGGCACTCCTCGGTTCACGGGCACTGGACTTTGGTTACCATTTTGCGTGAATTTCCCGATTTTAAATACCGCGAAGAGATTCTTGCCAAACTCAATAAAACCATCACCAAAGAAAACATTTTAAAAGAAATTGAATATTTCAATGACAAGCACAACAAGGATTACGAGCGCACTTACGGTTGGGCATGGCTTTTAAAACTCGATGAAGCGCTGCGGGAGTCTGACTTTCCCAAGTCCCGGTTTCTGCACGAAAATCTCATTCCACTAACTGAATTACTCTCCGCTAAATTCATTGAATTTCTCGATAAACTGAATTACCCGATTCGCGTTGGAGAGCATAGCAACATTGCTTTTGGGATGTCGTTTGCGTACGATTTTGCAAAAAAATACGATGCAAAACTTGCAGCCAAAATCGAAGAAAAAGCAAAGCAGTATTTTATGAACGACTGCAATTGTCCGCTAACCTGGGAACCCGGTGGTACTGATTTTCTTTCGCCATGTTTGCAGGAAGCTTCACTGATGCAAAAAGTACTTACTGAAAAGGAATTCAGGAAATGGTTAAAAGATTTTATGCCGGGCTTTGAGAAAAATCCTGCAAAATTCCTTGAGCCGGCAATTGTAACCGACCGCAGCGATGGAAAACTGGCACATCTTGACGGATTGAACTTTAGCCGCGCCTGGTGCCTGTTTGAAATGGGAAAGGCGCTGAACAATCAGAAAATGATTGATTTGGGCGTACAGCACTTTAATTACAGCTACGAAAAAATGGATTCGGGAGAATATGCCGGTGCGCACTGGCTGGCATCGTTTGCGCTTTATGCATTAATGAAAAGTAAATGAAAACATATTCAGACTGAGTGATTTCGAAGTCTGAATATAAAAAAATTAAGAAAATGGAATTAGGAATAGAAGGAAAAGTCTTCATGGTAGCCGCTTCCAGCAAAGGATTGGGATTTGGCATTGCCCGCGAACTGGCAAAAAACGGTGCAATTGTTTGTATTGCCAGTCGCACAAAGACAGATATTGAAAAAGTTGCTGAAAGCTTAAGGAAAGAAACCGGGGCAATGATTCATGCTTCGGTTTTTGATGCTTCCAGCGCGGAATCAATAAAAAACTGGATTGCCGAAGTTGAAACAGCATTTGAAAGAATTGACGGACTGGTGGTGAATGCCGGCGGCCCTCCACCCGGAAATTTTGATGATTTTACCGATGAAGACTGGCAGTCAGCATTCAATCTCACTTTGATGAGCGCAGTCAGATTGATCCGTGGTGTTTTGCCTTTCATGCGCACTGGAGGAGGTGGTTCAATTTTAACTGTTACTTCAATGTCGGTTAAGGAACCTATTAACCGCCTTTTGCTTTCAAATGTATTCCGCTCGGGAGTAACCAGCCTGGTGAAAAGTCTTTCAAACGAGCTGGCCAGAGAAAACATTCGCGTAAATAATTTATTTCCGGGACGAATTGACACTGACCGGGTAAAATCGCTGGATAAAAATATGGCTGAAAAAGCAGGAATTCCGGTTGAAGAAATCAAAATGAAAAACGAAGCTACCATTCCGCTTGGCCGTTATGGAAATATTGAGGAATTTGGTAAAGCCGGGGCATTTTTGCTTTCTCCGGCAGCTTCGTACATTACTGGAGTGAGTTTAGCTGTTGATGGCGGGTTAATGAAAACGGTTTGGTAGAAGAAAGTCGGAAGACAGGAGTTAGAAATCGGAAGTATGGAAATTGGGTGTAGCGGATTCTAATCCGCACTTTTAAAACCGGTGGTTCGGAAACCGCCACACTCTATCTCGATAGCAAGGAAATATGAAAAGAAAAATAATTAAACGTATTTCAGTTATATACTTTTTTCTGTTTTGTTTAGTTCAACTTTCAGCGCAAAATCATTTTTCACGTTTTGGAAG
>DATITY010000136.1:0-19701 GCA_035467235.1 Draconibacterium sp.
GGATTTGAATACCGCCCGACATCAACCGTTTTATTTTCACTCGAAGGATTTTGGAAAGATTACAAAAACTATCCGTTCTCAATAAACGATAGTATTAGTTTGGCAAATAAAGGTGCAGATTTTGGCGTAATTGGTGACGAGGCTGTGGTTTCAACATCGAACGGACACGCTTATGGTGCTGAATTTCAGACCCGCATTAATTCGCAAAAGGGAAACCTGAATCTCTCGTACACACTTGTTCGCAGCGAATTCGACGATGCTGCCGGAAATTATCTTCCATCGAGCTGGGACTCTAAACACCTTGTGGCTTTAACCGGAACACGCGAACTGAAAAACAACTGGCGAGTAGGAGGACGCTGGCGGTTCGTGGGCGGATTGCCTTACACTCCGTGGGATTTGGAAAAAAGTGCATATGTCGATGTGTGGAACCTTACCGGTGGCCCGTCGCTCGACTATACCAAATTAAACACGGTTCGTTTTTCAGCCTTTCACCAGTTAGATGTGCGGGTTGACAAGGCGTTTTATTTGAATAAGTTAACTGCAAAGTTTTATATCGATATTCAAAACTTGTATAATTTCCAGGCTGAACAGCAGGATATTGTTATCCGCCAGCAGGATGCAAACGGAAATTATATCACCACTGACAACGGAACAAAGTATGTTTTGGAAAGTATTCCGAGTACCACCGGAACTGTATTGCCAACGATTGGGATAATACTGATTTTTTAGGAAGATCAGAATTTCAGAAGGTCAGAATATCAGAATAAAAAATAAGTATTATCAGAATCAGGAAGTTGGGAAGTTCCCGGCTACCTGATTTTTTTTGCCTTTTTTTCGAATTGAAAAATGTCGATAAAATCTCAAAAGGAAGCTGAATCCTCAAATTTGAACACAAATTAACTTGAATTGCTGCGGTGAACCACAGGAAATAGCGCGAATTGCTACGGTGAATCGTAGAAAATTATTACTTTTGAAACAAAAAATGATTCAGCGATCGATTGAAAAAAATATTAAAGACCAACTGTTGAACGGGACAAAAGTAATTGTACTCTACGGTGCACGACAGGTAGGCAAAACAACGCTGGTAGAAAAAATCCTCAGCAGCTTTCAAGGGAAGGTGTTAAAAATAAATGCTGATGAACTACTTTATAATGAAACTCTCTCGTCCCGTGATTTTTCCAGATTACAGGCAATGACTTCGGGCTACGATCTGTTATTTATCGATGAAGCTCAACGAATAATTGACATTGGCATCAACCTCAAAATTCTTCACGACAAACTTCCGCAATTAAAAATTATTGTAACAGGTTCGTCTTCGCTCGATTTGGCTAATCGCGTTAACGAACCTTTAACCGGACGAATTAATCCGAATATTTTATATCCCATTTCGATAACAGAATGGCAAAGTTATCATCAGAAGAATGATTTTGAGGTTACTTTAAAACTGGAAGAGTTGATGCTTTTTGGTATGTACCCCGAAGTTTTTTCTTATCAGAATACCAATCAAAAAAGAAAATTTATCGATGATTTGTGTCAGTCGTACCTTTACAAGGATATTCTTACACTTGCCAACATTAAATATCCTGAAAAACTAAACCATCTTTTAAAATTGCTTGCTTATCAGACCGGTCAGTTGGTTTCACTTCAGGAATTATCAACAGCATTGCAGATTCACCGCGAGGCAGTTGCCAATTACATTTCATTGCTTGAAAAAAGCTTTGTCATCTTCAGACTTCCCGGATTCAGCAGAAACTTAAGAAAGGAAGTTGTAAAAATGGATAAAATTTATTTTTACGACACCGGCATCAGAAATGCATTGATTAACAATTTTAATTCAATTCAAATGCGCCCCGACAAAAAACAATTATGGGAAAATTTTGTAATGAGCGAAAGGATGAAATCTAATAATTATAACCAAACCTTTGTCAACAGCTATTTTTGGAGAACTTACTCCGGCGCCGAACTTGATCTCGTTGAAGAAAAAGGAGGCCAGTTGAATGGTTTTGAATTTAAATGGGTAAACAGCCCGGTAAAACCACCCGCATCGTGGTTGGAAAATTACAGTGAATCAACTTTTCAATGCATCAATACCTCCAACTTTTTAGATTGGCTTAACAATAAGGATATACCTAAGCCTGAACAGCAAAACCTAAATTGAGAAGGTTTCCGGCTTCCTGATTTTTTCTTGCCTGTTTTCGGATTTGGAACCCCACAAAATCAAATCGGAAGGGAGTTGAAGTGAATTTTACCTGGAAAAAGAAAGACGCAGGTTTCATTCACTGCGTCTTTCTTCATCAATTTTTTTTAGTGAGCCCTGAAATTCCATTTCGAATTGTCACTGTTCATGTCAAACTTTGCCAGCGTTGGAGTGCTGTCGCCAATTGAAATTAAAGCCAATTTTTCGTTCGAGTTAGGAACCATTTTGGGCATAATCCGGTAGGTTCCATCGGTCAGTTGGTCGATTCGCCACAATTGTTCCGGTGCACCAGTAAATGCCGGAACTGTGATTACTTCGGCATCGGCTGTGGCTGCCAGCGCACGGTCTGTTCCGGCAATCACAATTTTATAACACGGGCCGCCCAGATAACCACCGGCTTCGGGAACCGCTGTAATGGTCCATTTCTGGTGCGGACGAAACATATAATCTCCTGCTCTTACGCCAATATTTCCGGTTGGCCAGGTATCGATTACATCAGCCAGTTCCTGTGAAGGAATGGGTTTAATGGGTTCATCGTTGTTCTGTCCAAATCCTCGTCTTGTGTTGGCCATCCTTACAAAATCCACCACCAATTCCAACGCGTATCCTCTTCTTTCCGATTCAATTTCATAGGTTCCTTCCTTCAAAATTTCACCGGCAACCGGCCAGCCGTTTTTCCAAAGTAACGAACGGATTCCCAAAACACTGCGCCCACCCTGATCCAAATCTGCCTCGAAATGGCACGACATTTTTTCAACACCATCCTCCAGAATCACCCGTCCGAAGTGGCCGGGGCCGGTAACTCTTCCACCGGCTGCAAGTACCATTTTACCACCTCCCTTTAACATGTCTCTGCCCATGTTGTCAACGTACGGGCCGGTAACTTTTTTTGAACGGCCAACCACGATGTTGTAGGTTGAGTTGGCCCCGTCGCAGCAGGTTCCGTGAGTGCCCAGCAGATAATACCAGCCGTCTTGGTACTCCAAATCTGTTGCTTCACAATCAATGGCAATGTTGATGGCTTCGTTACCTTTCACACGTTCTCCGGTTTTCGGGTCGAGTTCAACAAGCCGGATAAACCCGAAATAGGTTCCGTACGAACACCACAAACGACCGTCGGTAGGGTCGAGCAGCAACCCGGGGTCGATGGCATCGTTGTCTTCCATGTTCACCGATTGCGCCACCACGATGGGTTCAGTGAATTTAAAATCGGGCGATTTCGGGTCAAGTGTTTTATTCCACATGGTATTTATTTTACCATCGTGTCCGCCACCCAAACCACCGCCTGTTGAACCATAAACCACCAGGTAGCGGTCGCCGATTTTAATGGCATCGGGGGCAGCTCCCCCGCCGGGCCTTTCGGCACCACCATTCCATGTCCAGCCATCTTCCGATATTAATCCGCCTCTGCCGGTGCCAAAGGTGTAATACTTTCCATCACATTCCATAATGGTTGAAGGGTCGTGAATAAAAGGTTTGCCAATCTGTGCCGTTGCAGTTCGGGCCAATAACACGGTGAAAAGGGCTGCTGCGCCCAGTATATTTTTCTTTTTCATTTCTTTCTGTATTTGAATTGCTGATTTGGATTGATTCTTTATTCACAAGTGATGGTGAGGTCTTTTACCGGGTCTCCTTTTTCATCCAGAAAGCGAACACAGAAATCACTCATTCCCGGTCCATTGATAACAACCCCGCGGATGATGTTTTTCCCTTTTTTCAGCGTCAGACGGGGCGAAACGCAATCGTCCATCACCATGCGCCTGTCGCCCGAAAGCAGCACAGCTTCCTCTCCATTCAGCCACCACATCGATGCTGAATTCGACCCGACTGCCATTCTCACGTTTTTCATTTCCTGTGGAGCGCTTACCACGGTTACAGCCCAAAACAGTACCCCGTAAATGGGTTTTTTCAGGCCATAGGCAAAGCGGAACAGTTTTACATTGAAAAGTTTGCTATCCAAAGCGTGCCACATTAATTCCTGTTCGCCCACTTTTACCTTGTCGCCATTTTTAGGAAGCATGGTAAACTGATTTGCAAAATAGAGTGTGTCAAAGGTTTTCCGCAGGTAACTGTCAGTAAAAACCGTGTTGCTGCGGTTAGGTTTACTGATGGGTTCAAGCAGCAACCAGCGCTGAATAAATCCTTCAGCATTGGGTGTCATTTTTTTTGCCGAGGCCTCGGTAAAATAATCTGCGTAGCTTCTTACCGTATCGAGTTTGGATTCATAGTCCATCTGGCGACCGGGTGAAGCGGGCTGCTGTGCCTGTAATTCAAATCCCAGCAAAATTACAATGCCCACAATCAGCAAAATTGGTTTACGTTTAATGTTCATAGTTTTAGTTTACAGTTATTACTATTGATATTTAAAAAATCTGTTCTGTTTTGTTCTGTTTCGCAAACCTACAAAAAGAAATCGCACTGAAAAATACTTCGCAAAAAATATTGAAACTGAAAACTCATAAAATAGCAACAGATTCACCGAAATTTTCTTATTGGTGGTTTTAATAGCCAAATACAACCCTTACTTTACCAAGCTGAAAAATAATAACCAATCAACTTAATGCAACGATTATGCTTGTAATCAGTTGAATTGCTGCTACCGGCGCCCAAATGCGTTCGATTTTACTGGGTGTAATTGTATTCATTACTGTACCAATGCCCGAAAATGCAACAACAAACCAAATTCCGGTTGCTGAAACCGATAACAGTTGTGGAAATGCCAACCCGGCCCTCAACAATACAATGACTGCAAGAACGGACAATATCACAATATTTACAATGGCAACAATTCTCATTTTCGGGGGATATTTACCCGGATATTTTCCGCCCATTGACGCCGAGCCCCATGGCATTCCGACTGCCAGACCCAACTGAAAAAGAATCACTATCGCCGTTAAAACCGTAAAAACTATTGCTGATGTTATTTGAATCATATAACTATTGATTTCTAATACAGTATAAATTTCCGGGTTTCAATTACTCCTTTTTTATTGGCAGCGAGAATATAAACTCCACTGGTAAGATTTTCAGTAGGAAACAAAGTATTTGAAGACTCCGCCTTTTTCTGAAAAACAATCCGCCCCATTGTATCTGACAATCTCAAAATTACATTTTCATAATCAGAAATTACAACAGCCATTTGTTTGTTGCCCTGAACTTTATAAATATTTTCAATCAAAGCATATTTCTTTTGATTGAGTTGAGGGGCCATTCCACTAACAACGGAGGGATCAATTAATTCCGGATGAGCGTCTTTAAAAGCCTTTAAACCATCCTTAAAATCATTTAAATTCCCGTTTGCGTCAACACCGTTCGAAGTCCAGGGCATTAAACCTTTCCAACCTTTGTTGTATGCACCAATAAACATTTCGGATGCAGGGACAACGAGCGTTGGATTTGCCGCATCGTTGTAAACACCCTTTGCCGGGTTTTCACCAATCACACAAGGCCGGTCGTTGATTCCGTAATCGGCAGGACTTTTATCAACTGCAAAATTTCCAAACCATTTTACAACCCAACCATAAAAATGGGGAGAATAAAAATCAAGTTTCGCGTTTGGTTTGTTGTACTGTGCCTTCAGGTTGGCGTCGCTCCAGAAATTTCCTTCATATTTGGGGCTGTTCCATTTTATGGCAGCGCTCCCGAGCGTCACCAAAACCTGGCTGCTGTCGTGAACTGCCGATGCAGTGCGGGCTACAAGGTACTGTAACCTCGCCCAGGGAATGTTGCCACATTCGGCGTTCTGATTGACCCACTCAATTTCGTTACATACATCTATCGACCATAAATAAGGGTTATTTTTGTATTTCGACACAAACGGGTTCACATAGTTTTCAATAAATGATTCAACTTTTTCATTGCTTAAAACCATATTCCGCCAGCTTTGATATGTAGAGTACGAATTTTTAAAATGGTCAAACGAGATTAGCGTTGCCTTGATGTATATCTTGTTTTTTTCTGCCAACCTGAACATGTCTTCGAGGTGTGACCAAAAACTGTTTGTTGCTCCGGTTACAGTTCCGTCGGACGAGATTTTCAATCCAACATCGCCGTTGCAGCTAATCCAAATCCGGGTTGAATTGCCACCAGCATTTTTTATTCGCTGAAATTCGGCATCCCACCACGAACTGACGTAACCGCCGCCGAAATCGTTCCACTTGTTCCAGGGAGTGTTGGCGCCGTTCATGATAATTTCTTTCCCGTTAACCAGAAATTTTGTTCCGCTGACTGAAACGCGCTGTGCATGTGTGTAATTAATCAGAAGTGTTAAAAGAATTGCTGTTATTAATTTTTCTGTTTTCATTGTTTTCCGGATAAATTGAAGTGGGAAATTAGTATTTTTTCACCTGAAATCAAACCACCACTTTATCGGGTAAAATTCGTCAACTCCATGTTCTAAAAACACTCCCTTCTGACTTTTTAGCTTTATTTCAACCATCTGTTACGAATTGCCAGAGGAGCTTTAAACTCTATGTAAATCAACCGGTAAATTTTTAGTTTTCCTTGTTAATCTTGTTTTCATTCAATCTTTTGTCACCTCGCTGCCCCACCAGTTATTTCCCGGGTCGAAATCTGCTGAAAGATAATTCAGCCGTTGCTTTTCTAATCGTGGCAACCATTCATTTTTGACTTTTTCGAGATATGCTTTTTCTTTTTCAGCATCATACTGCGGGTCTTTTTCAGGAAAACGGGCGCCAACTTCGTTTAAATAACTGAAAAGTTTCTCACTCAATTCCTTCACCTTTCCCTGATTTTCGGAAGCCAAATCATGGGTTTCGCCTAAATCGGTTTTCAGGTTGTACAATTCTTCGTGGCCGTCTTCGTAATAATGAATGAGTTTCCAGTCGCCCAGCCGGAAGATGGAAGAAGGTTCTCCGCCCTGGTTTCCGTAGTGAGGATAATGCCAGATGAGCGGGCGTTCGGGAATTGTTTCACTGTTTAAAAGCGGGACCAGACTAACCCCGTCGTTATGTTCTTGGGGTTTAAGTTTAGCCCCTGCCATTTCCAGAATGGTTGGATAAAAATCGGTGCCGGTAACGGGAGTTGCGCATTTTTGACCGCCTATCATTCCCGGAACTTTGATGAAATATGGTTCGCGTATCCCACCTTCAAACTGGTACCCTTTTCCGGCGCGAAGTGGCAGGTTCGATGTTGCAAAACCATCGCCGGCAACTACGCCGCCATTGTCGGAAGTAAAAATAACAACTGTATTTTCGGCCAGTCCCAGTTCGTCGAGCGCTTTCAGAACTTCGCCCACGGCATCATCCATACTTTCTACCAGACCGGCATAAACCGGGTTATCCTGCACCTGGCGGATGGGAAAAAAATGACCCATTTCGAAACCGGTTTCTGCAATGCCTGACTCTTCAGCCTTTTGCCGGTATTTTGCCCACTTTTCCCTGGTAGTTTCCAATGGCGAGTGCACTGCATAAAACGACAGAAAAGCGAAAAATGAAGTGTCTTTATTCCCTTTTATAAATTGAACCGTTTCCTTTGCCAGCCTCATTTCCAGGTTTTCACCATCGGGTCCGCCTGGTAAATTGGGGTTTTCCCAGGGGGCAAAATACCCGCCCATCGGGCTGCCTTTTTCCCAGCCACCTTTATTGATATCGAAACCGTGGTCTTCGGGCCACGAACCTTTGTCGCCCAAATGCCATTTGCCTGCAAAAAAAGTTTTGTACCCGGCTTCCTTCATGGCTTCTGGCAAAGTGGTGTATTCGTGCGGCAGATTATGCACATAGTCCGGTGGAAGTAGTTGGCTGAATCGTCCGGCATTTCGCCACTCATCGCCTGTTTCAGCACCAATCCAGTCGGTAATTCCGTGGCGGGCCGGGAATTTCCCGGTCATGATGCTGGCCCGCGACGGACTGCATACCTGGCAAGTTGCATAACCATCAGTAAAAATCATTCCTTCGCTGGCAATCCGGTCGATGGAGGGTGTTTCGTAAAACTTACTCCCTGAACTGCTTAAATCGTGATAACCGTAATCGTCAGCCAGAATAAACAGAAAGTTTGGTCTTACTTTTTGAACATTTTTGGGCTGTCCGGCAAGAGTGACAGATAATAAAAGAAACGGAATAAGAAGTGGTTTCATGCAGATTGGTTTTACAGTCATTAACTCAAAAATATCAAATTTTGCACTGAAATGAAAACTTATATTTGGCTGCTTAAAACATCGAAAGTTTTCTGAAAACCGGCAAAACCAAAGAATAAATCTACAAATTCAAACTACTCTTTAAACAGTTTGCAATCAGCTATTTTTTTCCCGTTTTGATGCATATTGATAACATAAATTCCGGAAGCGAGTTGGCGTTTCAGTTTCCAGAAAAACTCTCCGGAATTTGTCTGAACTCCATTGAATTGTTCCTCTTCAATCAGATTTCCCTTTATGTCGTGCAACGAAAATTCAACAGGAGAAAGTTCAACCAGATTGAACCTTACAGCAAAATCGCCTTTTACGGGATTTGGCAACACCATTAGCGAAATTCCCTCTTTATTTGTCGACAAATCATTCACTGCCGTCGGATTCAGGTACTCAAAATTTATCCAGTTGATATTCCATCCTGCCGCAACACAGTAAATACGCAGTGTTTGTTTGCCGGCTGTCAAGTTAATTGTATCGGCAATTGTTGCCCATTTTTGAGTTCCACCGGTTGCATCCACAACTATCGATGAAAGTACGGCCTGCGAAATTTTGCGAAGTTCAAGTTTTCCTCCGCCCGAATTGCTGGCCACACGGTATTCAATCAGGTAAGTTCCTGCCTGCTGAATATTTAGACTGTAGTCAATAAAATCAGCAGCATCAATGGCTGTCACATTCAATCCGCCGTCGGTATCGGTAGTGGTTTGGGTGGTAATACCCTTCATATTTGAGAAATTCTCGGCTTCCACTTTTCCGGGAATAACAGAGACCGGATAATAGCTGAATTTGTTTGTTTTTTCCGTTGTGAGTCCTTTGCTGTCGTAAGCCAGAACTGTGACTGTATGTGAGCCATAAGAAACTGAATTGATTGTCACATCAAACTGACCTGTTTCTGAAATGCCATAAAAACGTGCATCGACATAAATTTCAACTTTCGAAATTCCATCGGTATCCGTTGCGTTGCCTTTGACTTTTAATGGTTGATCAGAACCCATTTTTGAATCATAAAGCGGAGAGGTGACATTTAAAACCGGTGGATTATTGACCACAGCCTGCACTTCGAAATTAACTTCTGAACTATCACCAAGAACCGCATCAACTCCGGCTAACAAAGCTATTAGAGGAGAGTTCCAGTTAATACACACTTCGTTTGATGCGTAACTTCCCACCACATCGACAAAGCACTTGGCAGGAGTGCTGAACGGATATTTTTCATTGTCCTCTTTCCCTGCATTTGGTCCGCCGGAAACAAACCCTGGAACCGGCTGTACAATTCCGTCAGCCGATGACGGACGGTGGTGAAAATTCATCGGGGTTTTGCTTCCGTAAGAGGATACAAACGAAAAGCCGGTGGCATTTTTGCCCAGCAGATAATCGGCACACTCGGCAGCTCCTTTAATGTATTTGGCATCTTTTGTAAGAATATATGCATACAATAATCCGACCCCTATATTTGCAATTCCACTGTTCGAGCCCCAGTAAAATCCGAATTGTGGAATCCTGGCCGGATTGGATGCAATTTGGCTGAGCCAGTTGTCGGATGTGGAAATGATGGAGTTTTTGATGGTGGTAATCAACGATGCTGATAATCCGTTGTCTTGTGTAGCCAGCGAAAGCGAAGCCAATGGCTGAACACTTGGCCAACCCGGTGCACTTGTATATCTTAACGAACCACTTTTCCCCTCGAGGTAAGTTTTATATTCGGCTTTTTGTGTGGTGATAAACAACTCGGCAGCAGCCCAGATAAATTCATCGGAAACATTGCCGTCGCCATATTCTCCGGTAGATACATCCGATGGATTTTTAAAATAGATTGCCGGATGAGCTTTTGCCCAAACCCAGGCATTTTCTGCACGGGTGATACAATCGGCTGCATAAAGTGAGTCGTAATCCTGGTAAATGCGGCCGGCCATTGCCATCATTGCGGCAAAATCCAGCGCCGATGCAGTCGTTTTTCCAATTACATAACGGTCAGCCTTGTCGGCATTTGGCATTACCATTCCCGAAAAATTTAAGGTGGTCAATTTGAAAAAAACACCACCATCATTGTCCTGCATGGTTTTTAACCAGTCGAGTTCAAATTTCACCTCATCCAAAAGGTCGTTTTTCCCGTTTCCCGATTCGGGTATATGAATCGTTCCATCTGCAAAAAAAGTATTAAAGTTTTCGTAAAACGAAAGCATGGTTGCCACCGAAATTCCGGCGTTAATTACATATTTGCCATAATCGCCGGCATCGTACCAACCTCCGGAGGAAGAAATCTTCCCGGTTTTCCCGGTGGAAGAATGCAAAATGCATTGTGTATCAAGATGACCGGCAGGCCGTGCCCATAAACCGGCAAAAGGTGCGGTTAGTTCATAGGAACTCCGCTGATAATAAAACGATTTTAACGATGCATAAGCAGCTTTCCGCAATACTGTTTTTGAAATTTCAAACGGATAGGATTCTCCAAATTCCGGAATGCGGATTTTGTAAGTCCCTTCTTTTGTAAGTGCCGAAAAATCGGCGCGTTTTATGGTGTCGCCCGAATCTTTCCAAACCATTTTTGCAGAAAGTGTTCCGCTGAATTCAACCGTATTGTTTTCGGCATTTACCACTTCGAAATTTGTGGCGTTGGTAAAAACAACTACTGCAATTTTATTGGCATCGGGATAATATCCTACCTGATTGATGCGGATTGCACCGGTTTGCGCCTGCACAAAAAGTGAATAACCCAAAAGTAAGGCGACGATGAAATATTTAGCGATGTTGTTCATTTAGTTTTGTTTAAGTATTGATTGAAATTCAATTATCCGTTTTTTTCGTTCTGACAAAATAGTAATTATTACCGGGTATTTTCAGGCAACCGAAAAGGAAAATCCTGTGATTCTGTTCGGGCTGTTTTCATCAAATCCAAAAGTTCTTTCACAACACCGGGATTTTTGTCAGCCACGTTATTTTCCTCTCCAATATCTTCCGAAAGATTGTACAATTCATGTGTTGTTTTTGCAGAATCAAAAACCTGGTACGAAACAAGTTTCCAGTCGCCTTTTCGCACAGCCTGTCGGCCTCCGAGTTCGTGAAACTCCCAGTAAAGATGGTCATGTTTTCTTTGTTCTTTACCCAGCAATGTTGGTAAATACGATATTCCATCGATATTTTCGGGGGACCGACCACCTGCAATTTCGGCGACTGTTGGCAAAAAATCCCAGAAAGCCGAAATATGGTCAGATTTTGAGCCAGCCACAATTTTTCCTTCCCAGAAAGCAATCATCGGAACGCGGATTCCACCTTCATACAAATCTCGTTTGTAACCTTTCAGCCGCCCGTTGCTATCGAAATAATCAGGGTCGGCACCGCCTTCCTGGTGCGGACCGTTATCGGAACTGAAAATGACCAGCGTATTTTTCTCCAGCCCGAGTTCTTTCAGTTTGGCAAGAATTTCACCCACCTGTTTATCTAACAAAGTTACCATTGCGGCAAAAGCGGCATGACTTTCAGGCTGCGTTCCGTATCCACCTTCACGGAAATATTTGTCATCAGGTTCTGTTCCTTTGAATGACTTTTCGGGTTGAAATTTTCCACGGAATTCAGCCAGGTTTTCTTCGGGTAGCAGCAATTCGGCATGTGGAATGATATTAGGATAAAACAGAAAAAAAGGTTTGTCCCTGTTCTTTTCGATAAACTGCAGCGCCCGCTGGTGAATGAGGTGAGGCGCATATACTTCAAACTTATCGCCGCTGTTTTCCGGAATTTCAACTTTTTGCTGGTTGTCCCACAAATGGCCGGGATAATAATTGTGCGCCAGCCGCTGACAGTTATAACCATAAAATTCATCGAAACCCTGCAGGTTCGGGTCGCCTTCGGTTCCAACAAAACCCAGTCCCCATTTACCAAATGCACCAGTTGTGTAACCGGCTTCTTTCAGCATTTCGGCAATGGTAACCGCTTTTGCTTTCATTGGCCACTGCCCTTCGGGCTGCCACTCCTTGTTTCCACGAATGGGTGTGTGACCTGTATGCTGTCCGGTCATCAGCGATGAACGCGAAGGGGCGCAAACAGTGGTTCCTGAATAGTGTTGAGTAAACAGCATTCCACCAGCTGCCATTTTATCTAGGTTCGGACTTTGAAAGTGCTTTTGGCCGTAACAGCTTAAATCGCCGTAACCAAGGTCATCGGCAAGGATAAAAACAATATTAGGCTTTGATCCTTCAACTCCGCCCGGAGTGGCCACTTTTTTTGACTGGTTTTGGCAGGAAAACAGCAGGATAACAAAAGCGGTTATAACAAAAATTGATTTTTTCATAGTGGATTTTTTAGTTGTCAAACTGTTTCAAATTCAAGTTCAGATTGTATTTCTGACCCGAATTCACCATTTCATCCCAACTGGTTTCTTTATGGGTTTCGGCGCTCATTCTTCCCAAAATAGCCGAAAGTGTTGATGTTGCGCCCGACCGGGCTTCGTTAATCAGGTTGCCTGTTTCAATACTGTTGATGAAAGCTTTTACCTTGTTGGGAGTTGAATCGTAAAGTGCCGAGGTAAAAACGCCGGCTGCCCGTTGTTCGGGAGTTGGTTCCTGCCCGTGAAGAACGCCCGAATCCCATGGATTCTCGCCTTTTATGAAAACTCCGAGACTGTAATGTGCTTCGGCAATTCCTTTTGTGCCTAAAAACCGGGCACAAACATCGCCAAACGCCGCCCCAAGCTGCGTGGAATGAACACTTACATTTTTATATTGAGGGTATTCGAAAATCACTTGATAATTGGTAAAAGTATCGCCAAAATCGGGTTCCCCTTTGCGGTTTCCTTTTCCAACAGCATTTTCAGGCTTTTCATTCAGCACCCAATTGCAAACATCAATCATGTGAATGGCCTGGTCGAGAAAAATCCCACCCGACAATTCAGTAAAATGAAAATGGTTGCGGATTTTAAACTCTTCGATGGAACTACCCACCGGTTCCACTTTTTTCCCCCCTGATGAAATGTAATGCAACTGCACATTCACCACTTCACCAATATCACCTTTCCAAATCCGGTTGGCCATTTCAACATACGGCGATGCATGACGGATTTGAAAACCGATGGCAACACTTACTTTTCCACTGGCTTTTTCACCGGCTTCGATTACTTTTTTACAACCCGCAACATCGGGTGCAGCCGGTTTTTCGCAGTAAACATGTTTTCCGGCTAAAACCGCAGCTTCCAGAAAACCGGGATGCGTGTATGCCGGCGACGAAATCAACACTGCATCAATCGCAGAATCGTTTAGCAGTCGCTGGTAAGCTTCCGAACCCTGGTAAATTTTTGATTTATCAATTGCAACACCTCCGCGATCTATGTTCACTTTATCAAAAACGGGTTTTGCTTTTTCGATTTGATAACCAAATAAATCGGCCATTGCAACAGTTTGCGCTGCTGTGTTTTTTATCATTTCAGAAAGTACTTCCGTTCCGCGATTGCCGCAACCAATAATACCAACACGAATGGCTGAGTTGGCTTTCGAACCAAAAACAGTTGCCGGTTTTAAAATGGTAAATGCTGAAAAAGCGGCACTTGTTGCCAGAAAATTTCTTCGGTTGATTTGTTTCATACTATTTTGTTTAAATCAGGTTTAGCAAATATATCTGAATTCACAATTAATCTGCATTTTAATTTATGCTGAAAATAATCCTTCCGCCAAACTCCTTTTCCAAAGGGAGTAATTTCATATAATTCCCCCAAAGTAAGCTGTTGTAATCCCAAATATCATTAACAATTAAAGTATTGCGACCATCAATTTTATCGAACCGGCCAGATTGTTTTCCATCAGAATAAACTTCAATTTTTGATTTTTCGGTTTTTAATGAAAATGACCAGATATTTTCCTTTAGCGAGCGTGCAATATTCGTATAAGCTAATTCTTCATTTAATCCGAAATAGTAAAAACCTTTGTTGTCCATTTCCCGATCATGTTGCGGTTTTTCCCGATATTTCATTTCGGGTTTCAGATTCAAATCCACTTCGCCAACCGGGCTTCCCAAATGATTTTCGGGGTAAGACGTAAAATACGATTCCCTGTTCCAGGCAAGTTTTTGAAAATTGTCTCTAACCAGAAATTTAAGTCCTGCTTCCTGAATGTTTTTGTTTTCAAGCGTATTTTGCAATTCGTAACCAATATTAAATACACCGTTTTCGTCGATTTTAATTGTAAATCTTGCAGAAATGCTGTCGTATTTTCCTTCGGTTCGAATTTCTGCAATCCCGTTTTTCAATTCGTATTTAAAGCTGGTCAATTGCCAGTTTGTGGCATAATCCTGCATTTCAATGGTTGAATACTGAACGCGGCGACCCGGCAATTTCAGATTAATGTATGGCCCCGATTGAATGATTACTTCATCGTTAACTTTCACATTTTCAAGTAGTCCGATTTTTTTATTCACATTCAGCACAAAGTTCTTCCCTGAAATGGTTATTTGATTTTCTTCCTCATCAATCTTCAGGTTTCCATTTTGACAATTTGGCAATTTAACCTCTCTTTTACCAATTTGCAGGTTGTATTCATCTATCAAAAATGTATCGTTTTGATAAAAACTGAAGTTGATTTTTTCACCGGTTTTCCAGTTGTTTCCTGGAATTACAAGTTCTCCTTTCCGGTGTGGTTCCAGATTCACTTTTCCCAAATCGCCATTTTGATTTCCATATTTCCATACGATTTTCAATTCGCTGAAATTGGTATGGTCGAAACGGTTGTGAACCGGGATTTTCAACTCCTTTCCGGATTCAAAATTATCAATCTGTTTTATGTAAATTTTGGTTGGCGAGTAGGCCTTTTTTGTTCCCCAGAACTCTGGCTTTTTACGTCGCCAGGTGTCAATAATTCCCCACTCACCATAACCAACACACGGACCCATATAAGTTGATGGAATAATATTAGGGTCGAGAATTCCCCACCATTGGTTAAATCCTTCGAGGTTTTCGGGGAGCATAAAAGTTTCGTCGATCATGCACCAGATTGCGCCACCCAAACCTCCGTCGGATTCAAAAGTGTACGTCCACATACTGTCGAGGCTTTGCCCCCAAAAGTTGCGCACGTTGGGGTCTTCCTTCAGTTCGAAATTATTGTAACAGGCTACGTGCGCCCACTCGTCGAAAAGCATGGGTATTCCGGGAGAAGCAAACTCTTTTGATGAAATTCCATATTGGTCCATATTCCCCTTCCAGTCGGGATAGTGCATGCTGATAATATCATAAATTTTCAAACTGTCGGGCACCTGACCCGGGTAACTGTAAATCACTGGCCGGGTGGTGTCGTTTTGTTTCACCCATTTAAACGATTCAACAAAATTGCTCCCGAAAACATTCTCGTTGCCAATGGACCATATAATTACGCTTGGGTGATTGCGGTGATTTTGTACCTGTTCTTCGAGTTGCGATAAATATCTTGCTGTAAAAGCTGTATCATTTTGTGTTGCCCCGGTTACCTGGTATGCAAGTGTGCGGTGCGAACCCACAAAGCAAACTGCAGTTTCGTCCTCAACATAAATTCCGTATTCATCGCAATATTCAAGGAATTTTTCGGAAGGCGGATAGTGCGAAGTGCGGATAAAATTCATGTTGGCTTCTTTTGCCAGCAACACATCCTGTTTATCGTATTCGGCGGTGGTCATTCTACCCAAAAGAGGGTGGATATCGTGCCGGCAGGCGCCACGAAGTTTAACCGGAATGCCGTTTACCAGCAACTTATTTCCATCCACTTTTACTTCACGAAAACCAATTTTTTGTGATGACTTCAGAATTTCTTTTTCATTTTCAAAAAGAGTGGTGACAACTGTATATAAATTTGGGTGCTCGGCATCCCATTTGTCCGGGTTATTCACCGAAATAACAAAATCACCATCCTGTTCCGAAGTTTCCTTTTCAACCGATCCAACGATTTTGTTTTCCTTGCCGAGAATTTCAACTTTTATTTTCGATGGTATTTGTTGTGCGAGCGAATAAACTACTTTCAGTTCTGCATTCTGATAATTTTCATCCAATTCGGTTTCAAAATACAATTGTTTGAAATTCTGTTTGGGCAATGCGGTTAATTCCACATCGCGCAAAATACCGCCAATCTGGTGCTTTGCGTAACCACTGGCATACGAAATATCATCAGTTCTGTCAACGATTTCGACGGTTAAAACTGCTTTTTTGCCCGGAGTCACAAATTCTGTGATATCCGCACTCCATTTGGTAAATCCGCCAAAATGGTCTCTTACAAATTCTCCGTTTACCCAAACCCGAGCATAACTGTACACGCCGTAAAAGTTTAGGGAGATTTGCTTATCGTTATAAGCTTCCGGGATTTCAAACTGGCGTTTATAAACGTATGGCTGGTCGTGTTTTATGGCAAAACCCTGCATCTGGCATTCGCCGGGAACCTGAATATCAGACCAAACACTAAAATCCACACTGTTTTCCCAGAAATTTTCCGGAGGAGTCATCGTAAATTTCCAGGTGCCATTTAAATTAATAACTGGTTGTTTAACACCTTCAACCCAAACTTCTGAAATGTTATGTTTTTGCCCGCAGGAAATTATAATCAGAATGCTTAAAATCATCCAAATTTGCAGTAAGGTTTTCATGGTTTCAGATTTATTATTTCAATATTTTTTTCTTGTTTATTTTTTATGAGTAGCGGTTAACTTCACACATAAAAAACTTAGTGAGCTACTTCCAGCGCAGAAACCAACGCATCGATTGCTGAACTTTGGCGTCCTGCATCAGCCGAATCAAAAAGACCTTCCCATTGTGAGCCAATCAGGCAAGTTTCTTTTTTTGATGCCGAAACCCGGATTGATTCAGTGTTTTTAAGAATAAATTCCCTTATGGTTTTATCGTTGGTCTGTTGAAACAAATAAGCAAGATGACGCATGAAAATTCCTTTGAATTGCACACCATCAGCACCGTCTTCCTGTTTTGGATGTCCTTTTAAAATGCCTTCAGGAGTTGACATGTTTTGTATTGCAGCCAACGCAATTTTACCTGCCAGGGTGATGTGTTTTTCTTCGCCGGTAAGTTTTTGCAAATCTGCCAGCGCTGCCAGAATAACACCCTGATTGTAGGTGTAATGACGCCCGCTTGCCGCACAGTTTTCATGTACTCCATCATGCACAAGTGGCAAATCGTTAATCATTCCGGTTTGCGAAAACCAGTTCCACTCTTTCAAAGCCCAATCCTTATAATAAGGTTTATTTTCATCGCGCAGTGCCAGCCGGGCTGCCAGCAACATAAAAAGTTCATTGGAAATGGCCGATTTATAAGGCAATCCTTTCTTCCAGTAAATTCCTCCTCCGCACTTTTCATCCCAGCCGGTTTTCATATCCTCAAAAATGGTTTTTGCCATTTCAAGGTATTTTCGATCGCCTGTAAAATCGTAGGCTTCAATCCATGCCAGCGCCCACCAGCCTTCGTCATCATAATATTCATTGATGTAGTTTTCCACCGTTTTCTCCTCCTGTTTATCAGTGGCAGGGATTGTAAACTTTTTAGTTTTCTGGAAGGTGTTTTCAATAACAGGCACAAATGATTTGTCGCCGGTAACCGCCGAATATCTGATAATTCCTGTAAGTGCGTTGGCTGAATTCCACCAGCCGGTGGTTTCCCAAAGTCCTGTTTCCGGATTGTACCATTCCTGTAATTTTTGAATTGAATTCTTTGTAAAATTATTAACCGATATATTAAGTTCTCTGATTTTTAAATCTTTATAACGAATCAGCAACTCATCGGCAGCGTGCAGTTGCAAAGCAATTTGTCCGGTTATTCCCACATTTTTTTCTTTATGAAGGGCATCATCCAGAATTCCGGTTGCATCGAAATTGGTAACCAGTTTGCCATTTACAAAAGTTCTGATTTTTATTCCTTCGCATACGATTTCCATGTTGTTCCAGGCATCCGGATTATTGTCGGCATAAACCAATTCAGTTTGAAGCGCTGCTTTAGGAACATCATTTTCGCTAATTTTCCAGTCGGGCATCGAAGGGTGAATCCAACGATTTACGCCGTCGGTTTCATCGTAAATTAAACCAGCCCGAAACGGTGCGGGAGGATGTATATCAACCTGCGGACCGTTCAACCAACCTCCTTCGCGTGCAGTTTCAGAAGAATCGTAACGGCTTCGGAACTGAACACCACTGTTGCCTGTGGATGATTTGAAAATCTGGAATTTAAGGCGCAAATTAAAATCGGAATATTCATTTTTATGCATCAGCCAAAAGTAATTGTGGTCGGGTTTGCCAATTGAATTACATTCGATTACACCGTTTTTTACTTTCCAGAATTCTTTCCCCTTATCTTCCGGACGGCATTTGATTTCCCAGCCATCCAGATTTTTCCCGTTAAACAAATCTTCCCAGCCATCTTTTTTATCATAAACCAACTCGAATGGATTTAAGGAAACTTCATTTTCGGAAGGAAAATTTTTGGGGACTTTCAACGTAACTTTTTTACCGGCAACCCACTGAACTGCCCTGAGAAAAGTGGTTTGAAAACCTACACACTGAACACTTGGCGGCATTCTTAAATCGTTCCATAAATGGCCGAAAGTTGAATTGTAAACCCGTCCTTTTCCGTATTGCACAACCCAGTCAACCGGCCAGTTTTTATTTGTTTTTGTATCGAAAGTGTAAGATAAAACTTCAATATTTTCAGCCGGACCGCGTGCATAAGTATATAATTCAATGTCGGGCGTTTTCCATTTTGCAGGAAATCCTTTGTTTATGGGATGCGATTTTAAAACATTCACAACCAAATCGACCCGCGGACCGTGGCTTGTATTTTCTCCTTCACCCAAAGGAATTTTCACCATTTTGTTGTCTTTAATTTCGATGGCAATACCCTGATCTGCATTTCTCCAGCCCAACCCAATCATTTTGTTGTACTCTTCCCATTCGGGAAACGAATTGTTTGCTGAGTGAAAAACATACATTCCCCCGCCATTTTTCATGTAAATTTCAAAATTGATTTTAACCGGTTTTGGCCACAAATTACCATTTCCCAGGCTGTTTACATTCTGAACCACAACATCATATTCCGAAAAATCTGGATTCCAACTATTGTAATCAGGAGAATTGTTTGTTGGTGCAGTGGATATATCAACCTCACAAAAACCCGAATTTACCAGCATTGTTTTTATAACCTCGGTTGTATATCGCCAGTCGTGATTGCTGTAACCATCGATAATCAACACTTTTACAAGGTCACTTTTAGCCTGTAAATTGGTTGAAAAAAACAGAAATGAAAAAATAACGATTAGATTTTTCATTGGTTTTGGTTTAATTCAAATATCTCATTCAACCCCTCAATCCCTCCAATTTCCTCCAAATCTTCCACAACCAAATCGGCTCCGGCTTCTTCCAGTTCTTT
>DATITY010000137.1:0-2401 GCA_035467235.1 Draconibacterium sp.
CCGCTCGGTTTCTGAAATATAGGGTGTTGTAACAATGGTTTCAACATCATTTATTTGGGGATGGCCGCTGTTCACCGCCCACTGTTTGTTTGGTTCAGGACCCATTTCTAAAACCAGTTTTCCTCCTTTAATCAATTCAGCATGTTTGAACCAGAATTTTTCGAGCGGCTGTCCATTTAAAGTAGCCCACTGAATATAACGATTCTTGGAGTTGGAATTTTTTGCTATGATAACAAACTCTTTTCCCGGGTAATATTTTGGGTCGAGAGAAATGGTAATTTTATTGAAAATCGGACCTGAAATTTCATAAGCCGGCTCCGTTGAAGCACCTCCATCCATTTGGAAAAGTCCCATGGCGCTCATCACATACCAGGCTCCCATCTGGCCTTCATCCTCATCGCCCGGGTAACTGTTGAATGGAGTTGTTCCGTAATAATTATCGAGAATTTCGCGAACCCAGTACTGCGTGAGCCATGGTTTTCCGGAGTAGTTGAACAACCAACCGGCCTGCATATTGGGCTGATTGCTGTGGTTCACAAACTCACTGGTAAAAATGGGGCGCGACTTCTCGAATCCTTCCTCCAGCCTTTTATTGAATTCATCCTTTCCCATCAGTTCAATCAATCCTTTCAGGTCGTGCGGAACAAACCAGGTGTATTGCCAGGCGTTGGCTTCCACAAAATCGCGGGTGCCAAAATTGTCCTCTTTGCCAACGGCGCTTTTTACCGGGGTAAAATCCTCAAGCCACGGACCACCGGCATATTTGGGACGCATGTAACCAATCGAACTGTCGAAAACATTGCGGTAATTCTGTGCCCGCTGCATAAAATATTTGTAGTCTTCCGTTTTGTCAAGCGCTTTGGCCATTTGCGCCACACACCAGTCGTCGTAGGCATATTCAAGGGTATTCGACACAGGCCCATCGTCGGCCGGAACAAAACCCATTTCCTTGTATGGAACCAAATTGCGGTTACCCACAAATCCACCACATTCGTGAGCATGAGCCGGATTCATCTGTACTTCGCGCATCGCCTGATAGGCCTTTTCAGCATCGAAACCACGAATTCCCTTTTGCCAGGCACTTACAATGATGGGGATTTCGTGCTCGGCTACCATGATGCTCGAATACTCCACACCAGCAGGTCCATTGGAAAGCCAGCCCCCTTTGTCGTAAATTTCGAGTTGTGATTTTGCCCATCTCTCTGAAACATCAGGAGTTATCAAACTCCACAACTGGTTGAGGTTCCAGAAAGTCATCCAGAAAGCATCGCAGCCCAGAACCGGCGCATTAGGGTCGGCCAGTTGCTGAACCTTTTCGCACATGTCCATGTATTTTCCGTTGGCATCGCTGTAAATGGTGCGGGCGCTGTAAGAACGGTAAAGATTTGTATAGAATTTGATTTTGTCGGTTTCAGTACCTCCTTCCACTTTTATCCGGTTCAGAATGTCATTCCAAACGTTTCTTGCACTCAGACAAGCTGCGTCGAAATCCCAGTTAAACGGGGTAAGTTCGGTTTCCAGATTCGAACGCGCCTGTTCGGTACTGACATACGAAATAGCGGTTTCCATCAAAACTTCGGGGTTGTTTTCAGTATCGAAATACAAAAAGGCGCCGATATCCAAGTTATCATTTACTTTCAATTCAGCAGCATCGTTCAAAATTTGTTCTCCCTGCCAGCCACCCATTGAAGTGAACGGCCGATTGAAGCGGGCTGCAAAATGCAAAGTATATTCATTCAAGCCCGAAATCCGTTTTACAAAACCTTCGATTTCGGTGTCGTTTACCTTTTTGATTCCGGCTTCCAGAATGGTCGATTTATCTTCTTCGGGAACCTGTAAATCAAACAAAATATGCCCTTTTTCGCCTTTTGGAAAAGTGTACCGCTGAAAACCTCCACGAGTGGTGGCGGTGAGTTCGGCTTTGATATTATATTTTTCGAGCAAAACTGAATAATATCCGGGCGATGCCTTTTCATTCCCATGTTTAATGGGCGAACGGTAACCAACATCCGGACCATCAAATTTTCCGGGTTGTATGCGCAGTTCTCCGGTACAGGGCATCGTCAGGAAACTTCCCATGGCCCACGAATGCACGTGTCCGAAGCCGCAAACGCTGTTGTGTTTGTATTCGTAACCGGCATCCATGGCATAATCGTCGGTATTATCCGGACTCAGTTTCACCATTCCGAAAGGCAAAGTGGGTCCGGGAAACAACATCCAGCGGTTGCCCGATGTTCCCAGAAACGGGTCGACATAATCGACCGGTTCCTTTGTCTTGGTGCATCCCAAAAAAGTCAGGGCAAAGACGAAAATAATCAGATAATTTTTTGACATTTAATGCAGATTTTATGGTTATTTCTGAATTTCTTTAAAAAGTGTGGCTAATTGCTTCTGACGAATA
>DATITY010000138.1:0-5411 GCA_035467235.1 Draconibacterium sp.
AGTCTGTTTTGTCAAACAGTGTTTATGTAGGTTCGGTTGGTATGGTTGATTAATAAATTTAACAGTAACCTTAAAAACCGCCTTCTTTCAGAGGCGGTTTTTTGTTTTTTATATACATGTGTATATTCTTTTTTAGGCTAATTGTATGTAAACTGTATGTATAGGAATAAAAAAGCAGTTACATTCTATTGTAACTGCTTGATTTACTGTGGGCCCAGCAGGGCATGATCCTGCGACCCCCTGATTATGAGTCAGATGCTCTAACCGACTGAGCTATAGGCCCCAAGAGTTTCGAGTTCAAAGTTTCGAGTTCAAAGTATTAAAACAAGAAATTTTTATTCGAAATTCGGAGTGCAAGTTTACAACTTTACCTGAAATTACACAAATAAAATTCCCGAAATTCTGTAATGTGTTCCACGAATATTAGAGTTACCGGAATTTCAGTTTGATTTCAGACATTTTCGATTAATTTTGCACCGTTATCAAATATTCTTTCCGAAAAAAGATTGTTTGGTTATAAAGAAGGGCGAAGAGAGCGGGCTCAGCGAAACCCTGGCAACCAACCGTGAATCAACGGCAAAGGTGCCAATACCCGGCCGGAAACGGAATTATAATTTAAACGCAGAAAAATGTCGAAAATTAAAACTTACGAAGAGATTAACCGGAAACTGAAATCCGGTGAAGCAATCATTCTTACTGCCGAGGAAGTGGCAAAAATGGCGCTGGAATGTTCGCCCGAAGAGATTGCTGACAAAGTTGATGTTGTTACAACTGCCACTTTTGGAGCCATGTGTTCTTCAGGTGCCATCATCAATTTTGGTCATGCAAATCCACCCATCCGCATGGAAAAAATCAGGCTGAACGGTGTTCCCTGTTACGAAGGGCTTGCAGCCGTCGATTCGTATATTGGCGCCACTGCCTGCGACCCCGAAAACCCGGAATATGGCGGCGCTCATGTTATTCAGGATTTGCTTGAAGGTAAAGATGTGGAACTGGAAGCCTTGGCAAAAGGCACCGATTGTTACCCTCGAAAACACATCAAAACAATAATCAACATTAACACCATCAACGAGTTTATTCTTTTTAACCCGCGAAATGCTTACCAGAATTACAATGTGGCAGTGAACACAACTCAAAAAATGATTCACACTTATATGGGAACTTTGCTGCCAAATATGCGCAACGCAACTTATTCAACTTCGGGCGAGTTAAGCCCGCTGCTGAACGACCCTGAGTTTCGCACAATTGGTATTGGAACCCGCATTTTTTTGGGAGGCACACAGGGATTTGTCGTTTGGCCGGGCACACAATTCAATACTTCGAAACCCAAAAACGACTACGGAATTCCGGTTTCAAATGCTGCAACCATAGCGGTTATGGGCAACCTGAAGGAGATGTCGGCTGAATATTTGCAGGCTGCTTTCTTCGATAAATATGGCGTAAGCTTATTTGTGGGAATTGGCATCCCGATTCCGGTACTCGATGTGGACATGGCAAAACGGGTTTCGGTAAATAACAGTCAGATTGAAACTTCGGTGCTTGATTACGGAACTGCAGGTACTCCAAAATTGGGTCAGGTAACTTATGAGGAGTTGCGTTCGGGAACCATTAAAATTGATGGCAAAAAAGTGCGGACAGCACCGGTATCAAGCCTTTCGAAAGCCCGTAAAATTGCTGAAGAGTTAAAACTCTGGTTACAAAAAGGTGAGTTTGAAATCAGCAAACCAGTTCAAATGTTCCCAAAAAATACATCGTTAAAAGGATTAAAAGAAACGGAGGCCGGCAATGATTAAAAAACGATATGTCCTGAATTTTCCGCCCGACAGCGGCGACAAACCTTTCAGTTATCATTTGGTAAAAGATTACGACATCCGCATTAATATTCTGAAAGCCGAAGTTTATCCGGGGAAACGGGGAAGCCTGCTCCTTGAATTACACGGTAAAAAAGAGAATATTGAAAATGGCGTTGAATATCTTCGGAAACAAAACATTGTTTGCGAGTCACTGGACAAACGCATTCATTTTCAGGAAGAAAAATGTATCGATTGCGGAAACTGCACCGCGGTTTGTTTTGCCGGGGCGCTCACCATGAACCGTGAAACATGGAAACTGGAATTCGATAAAAACCTTTGCGTGGTTTGCGAATTGTGCATTCCGGCCTGCCCGCTTCATTTGTTTGAAATCGATTTCAGATGAACCCCGATCTAAGCAAATTATTTCAGAAGAGTTACGAAAAGCGCACTTACCGCACTCAATTCAACAGTGCCCGTTTTCAATCGTTTGAAGTGAAATATCTTGAAACTGATTTGTGGATTGGCGTAAATCTTTCTTCTTTCAGAGAAGAAATGAAGGCGGTTGCTTTTGAAAAAATAAAAGAATTGCGCACAAGATTGGATGAATACATTTTGTTGGAACTTTTTTTCAAGAAAAGTCTGAAACCATTTAAACCTTCAGAAATTGCGCCTGGGGAAGCAAAGGAAATGGCGGCAGCAGCCGAAAAAGCCGGGGTTGGACCGATGGCAGCAGTGGCCGGTTTGTTTGCAAGGGAAGTCGGAGAAACACTTTTGCAGAACTTTTCGGTAGAGGAGATGGTTATTGAGAACGGCGGCGATATTTTTACATTGTTAAAGAACGAACTGGTTCTTTCGGTTTTTGCTGGTGAATCGCCACTTTCCGAAAGGATTGGTTTGGTTATTCCTTCCGAAAAAAACAAACTGGGAATTTGCACTTCAGCAGGAACAGTAGGTCCGTCGTTAAGCTTTGGAAAAGCAGATGCGGTGGTTGTGATTTGTGAAGATGTTTTGCTGGCCGACGCTTTTGCAACAGCTTTCGGAAACAAGGTAAAGTCGGCAAACGATGTTGAGAAAGTAATTAATCTTTCAGAAAAATATCCTGAAATTCTTTCACTCTTAATTATATGTGAAGACAAGGTTGGAATCAAGGGAGATTTTGAAATGCGGATATTAAAATAAAGATGGTGAAATCTTTGAGTAACTTTGTGCAAACTTGGTGGACCCTTTGTGCAACAGTTATTACACGAAGAACCTCAAAGTAGTAACAAAGAGTAATAAAAAAGTCGAAAATTGAATAAATGATTAAAAAAGACATACGAACAGAACTCAAAAGCCGGGTGCTGGTAATGGATGGCGCGATGGGTTCGCTTTTACAGGAGTATAAACTTACTGCGACTGATTATCACGGGCAGCGGCTAAAAGATTTCCCACACGATCAGAAAGGGAATAATGATATTCTTTCAATTACGCATCCTGAAATTGTCAGGGAAATTCACAGTAAATATCTTGATGCGGGTGCTGATATTTTGCTCACCAATACTTTCAACGCAACCCGGATTTCGCAGGCTGATTATCATACCGAAGAGTTTGTTTATGAAATGAACAAAGCTTCGGCTGAAATTGCTAAAACATGCGCCGATAAGTTTACTTCAGAAAACCCGGCAAAGCCCCGGTTTGTTGCCGGTTGTCTCGGGCCTACCAACAAAACCCTTTCGCTTTCGCCCGATGTAAACGATCCAGGTTACCGGGCTGTTACTTTCGACGAAATGAAATCGGCGTATCGTGAACAGGTTGACGGTTTGCTGGATGGAGGCGTTGATCTCATTTTAATAGAAACAATTTTCGATACACTGAATGCCAAAGCAGCCATTTTTGCCGTGGAAGAAGCACTGGAAGCCCGAAACATGAAACTTCCGTTAATGATTTCGGGAACAATTACCGATGCCAGCGGACGAACACTTTCCGGGCAAACCCTGGAAGCTTTTCTGAATTCAGTTTCGCATGTCGATTTGTTGAGCATTGGGTTAAACTGTTCATTGGGCGCCACCGATTTGCGTCCGTACGTAAAAGAACTTTCAGCAAAAGCACCTTTTCATATCAGCGCACATCCCAATGCAGGGCTGCCTAACCAGTTTGGAGCTTACGACGAAACCCCCGAAATAATGGCCGGTTATATTAAGGATTATCTCGACAATAACTTTGTAAATATTATTGGCGGGTGCTGCGGAACAACTCCCGGTCACATTCACGAATTCGCTAAATTGGCTGAAAATGCAAAACCTCACAAACTGCATGAACCGGATTCAAATACCCGTTTAAGTGGACTTGAACCGGTAACAATTACCGAAATCACCAATTTTGTGAATATTGGCGAACGTTGCAATGTGGCTGGTTCGCGCAAATTTGCCCGGTTAATTGCCGAAAAGAAATACGAGGAAGCGCTTTCAATTGCCCGCGCACAAGCGGAAGAAGGAGCGCAAATTATCGATGTGAACTTCGACGATGCAATGCTCGATGCCGAAAAAGAGATGGTTACTTTTCTGAACCTTTTAATGGCTGAACCTGACATTGCAAAACTTCCGGTAATGATCGACTCCTCGAAATGGAAAGTAATTGAAGCCGGATTGAAATGTTTACAGGGAAAAGCCATTGTAAACTCCATCAGTTTAAAAGAGGGAGAAGATGCATTTATTCAGCAGGCAAAAACAATAAAAAGGTTTGGGGCAGCAGTTGTTGTTATGGCATTCGATGAAAAAGGGCAGGCCGACAACCTCGAACGCCGCAAGGAAATCTGCACCCGCGCCTATAAAATACTGACTGAAAAAGTGAATTTCCCACCACAGGATATCATTTTCGATCCAAATGTTTTGACTATTGGAACAGGGATGGAAGAACACAGTAATTACGCTGTGGAATATATCGAATCGGTAAAATGGATAAAGGAAAATCTGCCGCACGCCAAAACCAGCGGAGGAATCAGCAATGTTTCATTTTCATTTCGCGGAAACGATACGGTGCGCGAAGCAATGCACTCTGTATTTCTTTATCATGCCATAAAAGCCGGGCTCGACATGGGAATTGTTAATCCGGGAATGTTGCAGATTTACGACGAAATTCCAAAAGATTTACTTGAAAGAACAGAGGATTTGGTTTTGAACCGCCGTCCTGATGCTACCGAGCGGTTGCTCGAATTTGCCGAAAGTGTAAAATCGGGTGGGGCAAAAGAGGAAAAAGTAAACGAATGGCGCGAACTTCCGCTGGAAAAACGCATCGAACATGCACTGGTGAAAGGTTTCCCCGAGTTTGTGGATGAAGACATGGCAGAAGCTGTTCTTAAGTACCAGCCAACGTTGGATATTATTGAAGGTCCGCTGATGGACGGGATGAATGTGGTTGGCGAACTTTTCGGCGCCGGAAAAATGTTTCTTCCTCAGGTAATAAAATCGGCAAGAGTGATGAAAAAAGCCGTGGCTTATTTATTGCCCTACATTGAAGCCGACAAATTAAAAAACAATACTGTTGACAACCGTAAAAAAGTATTAATGGCTACGGTAAAAGGCGACGTTCACGATATTGGAAAGAATATTGTTGGAGTAGTTCTTGCGTGCAACAATTACG
>DATITY010000139.1:0-3165 GCA_035467235.1 Draconibacterium sp.
TCGTGCATTTCAGAAGTAACAGGAATGAGTCTTTTGAAAAACCTGATGACAGGATTTTTATCGGGTTCAATCTTTGCATTATTGTGATAAAACATTTTATAACCGGTATAAATCAGTAGTGCTCCAAAAACATAAATTGTCAGATGAAATTTTTGAATGAGTGCCACGCCTGCGAAAATGAATATTACACGCATAACCAGTGCCCCTAAAATTCCCCAGAAAAGAACTTTGTGCTGGTATTTCGACGGTACCTGGAAATAGGTAAAAATCATTATAAATACAAAGATATTGTCGATGCTGAGTGCTTTCTCGACCAAATACCCGGTAAAAAATTCCAGCGCCTGCTGCTGACCTCTCCAGAAATAAATGATTGTATTAAAAATCAAAGCAAGTGCAATCCAGACAAAAGTCCAGGTTAACGCCTCCTTTACAGAAACCTCATGGTTTTTGCGGTGAAAAACACCCAAATCAAGCGCTAACATTAAAAGGACAAAAGCATTAAAAAGTATCCAAAATATAATTGGTGTATCCATTTAAATTATTTTTGTAAAATAACATTAATAATCGGTGTATTGTTTAAGTTATACTGAAATAAATAGGACAAATTACATTATTGGAATTATTTTAAAATATTGCTTGAACAAAGTAAAACAGGTATCGGAAAGCATCGCATCGCTGACACGGGTGCGCAGTCCTTTTCAAAGCCGGTCAATTGTTCCTAAAAAGAATATCCAGCCGATACGCGTAATGGTTTTCATGAACCTATTTTAAGAAATAAAAGGACACAAAGCAAGTAAATGAATATCACTTCATGCTTTATGTACTTGCGTTTAATTAAAGATTATGCCTGCGAAACGACAAGAGCCACCAAATCAGCAAAAATAGATTGTTCCCCATTAAATTTCAGGATTTCGCTTTAACTATTGTTATTCCCTGTTTTCCGTTTCATCTTCCTGTTTATCCTTATTAATTCTTTCATGGAAAAAAACCTTCCAAACTTTCTATCTCTTTTTAAAGGTGTTTACAACCGACATAGTCTTCAAGGGGTTTTCGCTCGAAAGGACGAGAATGTCACCCTTTATTTCGTATGTCCAGGCAATATCCATTGCTTGATCATTCATCGTAATTGTCATAATCAATTTATTTTTTCCCTCATTTATTCAAAAGTTGACATTGGTTCATCTGCCGAATACATTTTTCAGAAAATATTTTTCTGTAGTGCCCTGTTTTATTGTTCTCCTGTTTGGAATTATGACAAATAATAAATAGCTTTACGGCAGATGTTACAGGAGTACAAATCTTTATTGATTTCTGAAACTGACCTTAAGCATAAAAATATTCATTGGATCTAAACAAAATATCAAGTAAAAAAAGCATCAGTTTAATAGTTATTAATGAAAATCTTAATAACTATTGACGATTTGTTTAATACCTATTAATGAATCCTCATGTAGGCACATAAGAATGGATATGTAGTTAGAAGCAAAACATAATGGTATAATACGATAAAAAAGATTTACGATGGCAATTCAGTACAAAGTGGTAAAAATGGCACAACCTGGTGTAAAGGGCGGCGGAAGTTACAAGTATTACCCACGCATTCACCAGCGAAACAAAATTGGTTTAAAAGAACTTGCTAACCGCATTTCTCAAAAAGGTACGCTTCAACGTTCCGATGTTTACGGCACTTTGGTGGCGCTAATGGACGAGATTCCTGAATTGCTTAAAAATAACTATAATATCAGGCTTGGAGATATAGGCATCCTTTCTGTCCATGCTACTGGTACACCGGCCGATACCGAAGAAGAAGTAACCGAAAAAAACATAAAGAAACTTCACATGGCATTCAGGCCCGGCACCGACATCAAAGATATTTTGAAGACTGTCGATTTTAAAAAGATAAAAAAGAAACAATAAAAAGAGGTTGGAGAACTCCGGTTAAATGGGAACACCATTTTGAGTTTTGCGATTATGATCCTTTAAATTGTCCGTTTGGCGATGAATATTGTCATTGCAAAGAATTTGACACCTGATGTTGCTCTCACAGCCTTCTTTTTAATGATTGCTGACATTGAGTCTGCATGAACAACGCACAATTCAGCAGGTGAACCAGAGTCACCTGCTGATTAATCAGTACTTGCTCCGGTTTTCCATTTTCCATCACTTTTGCTTTCCGCCTGTTTTTCCTTAGATTTGCAAAAAAACAATCAACATGAAACGAATAATTGTTCCGTTTGTAGCTGCCGCACTGTTGTTTGGCTGCACCACAACTTCAAAAAAAGAAAGTAAAATGGAAGTAAACCAGGAAATAAAGAAAAAAGCAGATGAGTTTGTATCGTTCACACTTACAACCGATTTAAGTGTTTTAACCGAAAAGGAAAAACAGATGCTGCCGCTGCTTTTGGATGCAGCTAAAATCATAGAAGAGATTTACTGGAAACAGGCTTATGGCGACAAAGATTCTCTTTTTTCAGCCGGGTTGGCTGAATACACCGAAAAGTTGCTGAGGATAAATTATGGCCCCTGGGAAAGGTTGAACGATAACAAACCTTTTGTACAGGGATTTGGTGAAAAACCGGCAGGCGCCAACTTTTACCCGACAGACATGATAAAAGAGGAGTTCGAAGCGTGGAATGACAGCACAAAAACAAGCCTTTATACGGTGGTCAGAAGGGGAGAGGATGGGAAATTAAATTCGGTTCCTTATCACGTTGAATACAAAGAGCAGGTTGAAAAAGCTGCATCACTGGTTTTACAGGCTGCCGGACTGGCTGAAGATACCGGTTTAAAAAACTATCTCGAAAAACGTGCAAATGCTTTGCTGACAGATGAATATTACGAGAGCGACGTTGCATGGATGGAGATGAAAAACAACAACATTGACTTTATAATCGGGCCGATTGAAAATTATGAAGATCAATTATTCGGGTATAAAGCTGCTTACGAATCGTTTATTTTGATTAAAGACAGGGAATGGAGTGAGAAATTAACGCGTTTTGCCGCACTGCTTCCGGGTTTGCAAAAAGCACTGCCCTGCGAACAAAAATACAAAAACGAGACTCCCCGAATTGATTCGGACATGAATGTTTACGATGCCCTATACTACGCCGGCGACTGCAATGCCGGAAGCAAAACCATCGCCATTAACCTGCCCAACGATGAGAA
>DATITY010000140.1:0-2007 GCA_035467235.1 Draconibacterium sp.
TTTTTTTGTTCTTTTTTATAGACAATTTTTGAGATCAGTATGCTAAACTCGTATAAAATATAAAGGGGTATAAAAACGATCACCTGGCTGATCACATCGGGTGGTGTAATTACAGCCGATAGAATTAGTACCAATACGATGGCATATTTTTTCTTCGATTTCAGGAACTCGGGCGTGATCAGTCCTAATTTGGTTAAAAAATAAGCGATAACCGGTAATTCAAAAATAAATCCGGAAGCCAGACAAGAGGATTTGATCAGGCTGATATAACTGGCCAGATCGATGTTATTTTTAATTTCTTCAGCCACCCGATAACTTCCGAGAAAATTTATGGAGAGTGGTGTGATAATGTAGTATCCGAATAGTACGCCAACAAAAAACAGTATGGATGAAACTAAGATAAAAACCCGGGCGTATTTTTTTTCATTGTCATAGAGTCCCGGTTTTATGAATTTCCATATTTCCCAGATGATCAATGGAAAAGCCATGATGAAACCAACGGCAATTGCAGTCCAGACATGTGCATTAAATTGCCCGCTCATGGTTCTGCTCTGAACAACAAAGGGAATTTCATCGATGCATAAGCCATCTGTTCCAAATTTTTTAGATAGGGAACACATGAACCGGTACGTAAAGAAATCAGGATCTTTTGGTTTTAGTATAATCTCGTCAAAGATAAAATCCTTAAAAATAAAAGCCATCAGTCCAAACACAAATATGAATAAGGTGGATCTGATGAGCGTCCAGCGCAGTACTTCCAAATGGTCCAGAAACGACATTTCCGCTTTTTGATCTCCCATGTAATGCCCTTTGATTTAGATTAAACCTTCTTTTAACAAGTCCTGAAAATGGATGATACCCAGGTATTTGTTATCATCAATTACTAATATTCCCGAAATATCGTGTTTTTTCATCACTTTAACAGCATCAACAGCCATTTCATCAGGGGCGATCCATTTGGGGTTTTTGCTCATGATATCTTTTGCCTTCAGGTGTTTGATATCGTCATTTCTTTCAAGCATTCTGCGTATGTCACCATCAGTAATAATCCCGATGACCCTGCCGTTTTCAACCACCGCTGAAGTTCCCATCCGTTTGGCTGAAATTTCGTAGATTACATCCTTGATCGTAGCTTCCGGTCCTACTTCGGGCTTTGCATTGTTGGCGATCAAGTCTCTTACCCTTAAATACAGCTGTTTGCCAAGTACCCCTCCCGGATGGAATCTGGCGAAATCCTTACTCGTAAAATCTCGTTGTTCGAGCAGGCAGACGGCAAGGGCGTCTCCCAATACCAGTTGGGCAGTGGTGCTGCTCGTAGGGGCGAGGTTATTCGGGCAGGCTTCTTTTTCGACATAAGCATTTAAAACGATATCGGCTTGCTGTGCAATATAGGAATCGGTATTACCGGTAATGGCTATAATTTTATTGGTTGATTTTTTTATTAAGGGCACAAGCACCTTTACCTCAGGTGTATTTCCGCTTTTTGAGATAAATATAACCACATCATCTTTCTGAATGGTTCCAAGATCGCCGTGTATGGCATCGGCTGCATGCATAAAAATAGCCGGTGTGCCGGTGGAATTAAACGTAGCGACAATTTTATTGCCAATGATGGCACTTTTGCCTATCCCTGTAATGACCACACGTCCTTTCGATTCTATTATGGTTTTTACGGCCTGAACAAAAGTATCATCGAGATATGCAATCAGCTGCTGAATAGAATCAGCTTCAATCTGAACCGTCCTTTTCGCTGTTTCTAAAATTTGTTTATCTTTTTTCAAGAAATATTAGTTATTAATGTAATTTTTTTTTTTACTATATTTATGTTCAATTATTTCCACTTTTAATTAACTGTCGGTTAAATGACAAAATTAACGGGCGGGTATAACTTTTGTAAAATTATTTAAATTTAGCTAATTCTTGGAATGAAAGAGACAAAAATTGACTTGCAGGAAAGTCTTAAGAAGTATTTTGGTTTTTCAAGTTTTAAAGGCTTGCAAAAGCAGG
>DATITY010000141.1:0-3217 GCA_035467235.1 Draconibacterium sp.
TTCTCCTCCCCTCGGGGAGGTTGGGTGGGCTTCCGGGTGGGGCTTCTTTCTACTCCGGCAACAGCCACCAGAAAGGATAACCTTTGGCTTTGTGCAAAAACATGTAATGCAAAAACAGTTTTATCCAGTGTCCGGCAAGACCTATTTCGCCAACGGTTGAGTTAATGTCGCGGCCCCAGTCAGGATATTTTTCCCAGTCGGGCACAATAGGTGAAACTGTCATGGTGGCTCCCAAACCTTTGGTCATACTAAACCCTGCGGAAACTATACAGGCCGCACCCATTCTTCCCATGCTGGCGGTATGTTTATGCTGCATTTTCCCGGTTTTAACAGCTTCAGCAATATTTTGTGCAATAATTTTCCCAGTCACTCCCGATGGCATTCCTGTTCTGGGCGGCGCAGGCGAAATAGCCGTTCCGATTTTACTTTTCATCGGTTTCGATATGGGATGGGGCGGTGCAAACGCAATTCCGGCTGCATAAATATTATCATAAACCGGACTTTTATAGGTTTGTGGCCAGTCATTAATACTCCATTCTTCAAAGGTTTTTGGTGTGTAATTGGCATCAACTTTCATGAATTTATTGGGGGCGAAAAGTGTTGAAGTAATATCTTCGCCCGATTTGTTGTATGCTTTGATATCGTGTCCTGAGAATGCCGGGATTAACATGGCAAAATCAAATTCTGCGGTATGCATTTCTCCATCAAGCGTTTCGTAAAATGCCACGCCCGGTTCCACCTTTATAACACCGGCCCGTTTAATCCATTTAATGTTGTTTTCAGCAAAAACCGATTCAGTAAAAACCTTGGTAGAAGTAATATATCCACCGCGTTTTACAAAGGCGCCGCCCATTCCAAAATCACCCACTTCGTACTCATTCGAAATCCATGTAATTTCTGCCAGATGCGAAAGATTCCGGCGTTTGATTTCGAAGGCAATATTCAGCGCATATTCAAAAGCTGCGCCCTGGCAGGTGGCGCCGGGGTGGCCGGTGCCAATCAGGAATCTTTGCTTTTCGCCACGTTTCATCTTTTCAATGCTTTTTTGCAATTCTTCCCACGCATGTGCCGCATGGTCGTACGAACAAACAGAAACCGTGTTTTTACCCGGCCCCAAACCTTCGGTAGCTTCAAAATTGAGTTTTGGTCCGGTGGCGTTTACCAGGTAATCGTATGTAACTCGCCCGGTTTCTCCTTTTTTGACCTCGTTTGTATAAATGATTTCCACAAAACCTTTTTCTGAAGTTGAATCGCCTTCAGGATAAATTGCAGTTGCTTTGGCCTGTTTAAAATCGATTCCCCAGCGGTTATAAACTTTCTCCAGTTTAAACCTCACCTGGTCAACGGTCATTCGTCCGACACCAACCCAAATGTTCGACGGAACCCACTGATAATACTGGCTTGGCGAAACAACAACAACTTCGTGTTTCTTTCCTAATTTCTTTTTGAGGAATGCGGCTGCGGTATGCCCCGAAATGCCCGCACCTAATACAACTACTCTCATTTGGCTATGTTTTAAGTTCAAAAATTCAGGGTTTTAAGTTAAATAAAAATGATGTAAATGTTTGATTTTTCAATCGTAATATCAACTTTTGCGATAAAAAAAACAGTGACATTCATTGTTTGCCGGAAGATGAAATTCTTTTCCTGAAATATTGAAAATCATTTTTTCTATGTACTTGCCAGTACATAAAATTGCAGGAATTTATAAAGCTGGTTTAGTCGAAAACAGAGGACACAGGTATTGTGTGCTGCAGATTTTTTATCAGCTATTGCCATCGGATGTGTTTATTTCCGCAATTTTTTTATATATTTGCGCAGAAACCGTTATGATATCTGCAAAATAACGGTAAAATCAAAGGGCAATTTTCATGCCCGTCATAATTCAGTTTCATGCGCGTTGGTAATATGTTTAATGCCCGTTAAAAATTGGTTTAACGCGCATTAAAAAAACAACATGTACGAACATAACAAACAATATGTAGGCACATAACAAACGATATGTAGGCACATAACAAACGACATGTCCTCACATAGCAATTGACATTATTACGAACAGAATCAGAACCTGGTGAATCGAAAAGTATAGATTAAATATTTGCACCTCATTTAACATTGTGAAAATTTTATTATTGATTAATATTTTTTATTTTTAAGGCAAAATCAGTTACTCTTTGAACAGTAAGCCAAAAATAACGCTATCTCATGCTGAACACAACCAGACAAAGGTTGTAACTACTTTTTACGGGTATTACATGCATCGTATTTTCAAAATCAACGTATGGTATTAACCTTAAAAAAAATACAACACAAAGGAGCCGAACGAATTGGAATCTGCTTTCCGTATTCATTTGAGGTGAATCAAAAAGTAAAATCACTTGGTGCGGTTTACAGTTCATCCCTGCGTTGCTGGTACCTTGATTATAATACCGCGAATTACCATTTGCTGCAAAAGAACTTCGATAACCTTATAATTGAAAATCCAAAACCTGAATATGCAAAAACAGCACCGGTGGCCGGCACTGAAAGCCGTGACCTTCCACCCATAGTTACTTCAGCACCAGTGGATGAAAAACCTGTTGGCGGGGTAACGACACTTTCTGAAAAAGCCACTAAAAAGGTTTTACAGGAACATAAAGCGGAAATACCGCTTGCCCAAAAGCTGCGTTTGCAATTGCACGAAACCATTGGAAAATACTGGGTTTTCAGTTTAAACTATCATTTTGCCGTAAGCAAAGAATTATTGGCAGTAAAAGGAATTTACTGGAACAAGGCGCAAAAGGTTTACATGGCCATGAGAAACCCAAGGGTAAAGGAAAAAGCGGAAGAAATCCTGCAGGTTTCAGGTTTTTTTCCGACCGATTTTTTTGAAAAGGAAAAACTAGTAAACGAGGGTGCAATTGTGATTGTAAAGCCTCATGCCGACGATAACCGGTGGATGCAGGTTTTTGTGCCTCCGATATATCTGTTACGCGAAAAAATAAAACGCTTTGCGATGTCGCGGTACAGTGTGCCTCACGGGTGCTATCTTTTACCGGCTGCGCCCGATGTTTACAAGGCTTTAACAGTTCATTATGAACCCGAAAAGGTTATTTTTAAGAACCTGCTAGCGGCGGGCTATCTCAAAAAAGAGAACATGCCCAACCAAAAACAGTTTCTGCTGCAAAAGGCCAAAAACCAGGTGTTAACGAAAATACCGGACGAGGCACGCACTTAC
>DATITY010000142.1:0-12711 GCA_035467235.1 Draconibacterium sp.
TTAAAAATGATTAGCAGAAGGATTATCCGTACGAAGGTGTTGCAAGTTTTATACGCCTACTACTCTTCAGAAGAGAGATCAATCATTAATACCGAAAAAGAACTCTTTTTCTGCATCCACAAAACGTACGACCTCTACCACTATTTGCTGGCTTTGGTTACTGAAATTGCTGATTACGCCGAGGGTAGAATCGAACTCAAACAAAACAAACATCTGCCAACCCAGGAAGATTTAAATCCAAATACCAAATTTGTAAACAACCTGTTTATTCAGCAATTGCGGAAAAACCGTCAGTTAAATGCCTATTTAAATCAAACAAAGCTGAGTTGGGTGAATCATCCCGAATTAATTAAGGAACTTTACCTTATCATGACCGAATCGGAAATGTACCAAACCTACATTAACAGTGAAACCAGCTCATATATTGACGATCGGAAATTTATTGAAAGGCTTTTTAATAAAATATTTCTTGTTTCTGAAGAAATTTACGAGGTTTTGGAAGAGCAAAGTATTTACTGGAACGACGATATTGAATTTGTGATTTCGGTAATTATAAAAACCATCAAACGTTTTAATGAATCCAGCAATTCAGATCAAAAGTTAATGCCTTTGTATAAGGATGATGAAGATCGCGAATTTGCGAGGGATTTATTGAGGAAATCAATTGTCAACCACGACGAGTTGCAGGCGCTGATTAAGGTGCACTCGAGTAATTGGGATGTTGAGCGAATTGCATTTATGGATATTTTAATGATGCAGCTGGCAATCACTGAATTTTTGTATTTTCCATCCATCCCCACAAAAGTTACAATGAATGAATACATTGAACTTTCAAAGTTTTACAGCACAGAGAAAAGCCGGAATTTTATCAACGGCATTCTTGATAAGACGCTAAAGGACCTGAAAAAAGAAGGAAAAATAAACAAAGCTGGCCGGGGTTTAGTGGGCGAATCATGAATAAAATTGCATTCATAGCCATCATTTTTGGATTGCTTTCGTGTGGTGAAAAAAAATCCGTCAAAAATTCCGGATCCGAAAATCAAATTAATGTGGCAGAACAATCGGCACAAATTGAATTTGAGGCAGAAATGCACGATTTTGGCAAAATAAAATCAGGCGAAATTTTGGCATTTTCGTTTGTCTTCAGCAATAAAGGAGAAAGCGATTTAATAATTGGCAATGCTAAAGCCGATTGTGGCTGCCTTCAGATTAACATTCCGGAAGCAACTGTTAAACCAGGCGAAAAAGGATTAATCGAGGTGGAGTTTAATTCGGCCGGAATGGTTGGAAAGCAATTAAAAACAGTAGAAATTCAATCGAATAGCAAAGAACCAAAACATTTAATTATTTTTGCCGAGGTTGAGAATGAACAAATAGAAATTGGAAATTGAAAATTATAAATTAAAAATCAAAAAGTTATGATGAACATTATTTTAATGTCGCAACCCCAGGGAGCAGAAGCTAATCCGTTAATGAGCATGTTGCCGCTGTTGTTAATTGTTGTGGTTTTTTACTTCTTCATGATTCGTCCGCAGATGAAACGCCAGAAGGAAGTGCGCAAATTCCGCGAAAGCCTTGCCAAAGGAGACAAAGTTGTTACAACCGGTGGTATTTACGGTAAAATTGTTGAAGTAAAAGAAACCACTATTATTCTCGAAATTGCAAAAGACGTAAATATCGTTGTCGATAAAAATGGCATTATTAAAGATATGAGCGACGTTCAAACACGTTAATATCAATTTCTTTATCCGTAAAAAAGGGTTGGCTGCATTTAAACAGCCAACCCTTTTTGGTTTTCAATCTCCGCTCACTGGGGAGACCGGGTGGGGCTATTAAACATTAAACCTGAAATGCATAATATCGCCATCATGAACAACATAGTCTTTTCCTTCGATGGCAATTTTCCCCGCATTACGGCAGGCGTGTTCAGAGCCCAGCGAAATATAATCGTCGTATTTAATTACTTCAGCCCGTATAAATCCTCTTTCGAAATCGGAGTGAATAATTCCGGCAGCCTGCGGTGCTTTGGTTCCCTGTGTAAAAGTCCAGGCTCTTGACTCATCTGGCCCGGTGGTGAAATAGGTTTTCAGGTTGAGCAAATGGTATGCATGATGAATAAGTTTATTTACTCCGGGTTCATCCAATCCCAATTCTTCGAGAAACAATTGTTTTTCTTCATAAGTTTCCAATTCTGCAATATCTGCTTCGGTGGCGGCGGCAATTACAAGCAGTTCAGCGTTTTCATCTTTAATGTTTTCTTTAACAGCTTCAACAAATTTATTTCCTGTTTTTGCCGATGCCTCGTCAACATTACATACATACATTACTGGTTTATTGGTCAGCAAAAAAAACTCTTTTGCCAGTTTTGTGTCTTCTTCATCCAATTTCACCGTTCTGGCTGACAATCCTTTTTCCAAAACCGCTTTGTATTTAAGGGCGATTTCGTACATTCTTTTTGTTTTATGATCGCTGCCGTGTTTTGCTTGTTTTTCAAGCTTATCAATACGGTTTTCAATGGTCTCCAGATCTTTTAGCTGCAACTCGATATCCAGCACTTCCTTGTCGCGGACAGGATTTACCGAGCCGTCAACATGCGTAATATTATCGTTTTCGAAACAACGCAAAACATGCAGAATTGCATCGGTTTCGCGGATGTTGCCCAAAAACTGGTTGCCCAAACCTTCTCCTTTACTTGCACCTTTTACCAATCCGGCAATGTCAACGATTTCGATGGTAGTGGGAACAACTTTTTTTGGTTTGTCGATTTCGGTGAGTTTTATCAACCGGGGATCGGGCACTGTTATTACTCCGATATTGGGTTCAATTGTACAAAAAGGGAAATTTGCCGACTGTGCTTTTGCACTCGATAAACAGTTAAACAGTGTTGATTTACCTACATTCGGAAGACCAACTATACCACATTTTAAAGCCATTTTTTAATTTTAAATTTTGCGCAAAGGTAATTCTTTTTAAATGGATTTGTTTTGAAATTTCAAAGTTGAAAAGATTCTTTAAAGTGAAAATCAGGATTAACGGAACTTTACTGATTGGCAGATTTGCCTGTTACTTTGTAGGTTTTTCCCTCCCTTGCAGCCTCTGTATTTTCAAAAACCGTTCGGGCCTCCTTTTCAAATAATTTTACATCGTTATACCTGGCCGAAAAATGACCGATAAGCAGTTTTTTTGCATTGGCCAGTTTTGCCATGCTGGCGGCATCGATGGTGGTTGAATGCAGCGTTTTTTCTGCAAAATCGCGCATTGCTTCCAGAAAAGTTGCTTCGTGGTACAGAAGGTCAACATCTTTAATAATATCAATTATTGGCGGATGAAAAGCAGTATCGGTGCAAAATGCATACGAACGCGGGTGGGGTGGTGGTGTTGTTAATTTTTCGTTTGGTATGAATTCACCTTCCGTAGTTATAAAATCAGCCCCATCTTTTATCTCCTTAATTTTTGCGATCGGGATTTTGTATTCCTGAACCATTTCCTTTTTTATATTGGCCTGTTTTTTAACTTCCCTGAACAGAAATCCGCAGGTAGAAATGCTGTGTTTTACCGGAAACGAGAGAACTTCAACGCGCTTATCGGCATAAATTTGTTGCGGTTTTTTAAAGTTTAACGGATGAAAAATGAGGTTCACATTCATATCTCCTTTGATAAAATCGAGTTGGGGTTGAAGCAGGGTTTTTAGTTCTGACGGCGAATAAATATGAATATCGGTTTTTAGTCCCAGCAGATTCAGAGTTGAAATTAAACCGATTAATCCGTAGTAATGGTCGCCATGTAAATGAGAAATAAAAATGTGTTTTATTTTACTGAATCCAATTTTGTTCCGGCGGAGTTGAATTTGAGTTCCTTCGCCGCAATCGATCAAAAAAAACCGCCCAAGTAAGTTTATTACCTGGGCGGTTGGATATCTGTCTGATGTGGGTAGAGCTGAATTACTTCCGAGTATGGTTAATTCAAAAGGCATTTCTTATTTCAGATTTTCCTTTTTCACCAGTAAATCTTTCGCCTCTTCCACCGTTTTTGTGATAAGCAAAATGGTGTCGAGCATCGAAATTTTTACCAGGTTTTCCACGTCGGGCTGAAGGCCGCACAAAATAAACGTTCCAATTGCATCTTCGCATAACCGGTTGGCTACCAGAACCGAACGTAATCCCGATGAATCGCAGTAATTACAACTGCTTAAATCGAGAACGATGTTCTTTTCGCCTTTGTTATTGATAACAACCAGTTCCGATTTTAAATCGGGTGCGTTATTTGTGTCAAGCCTGTCGGAATTTACCTTAATCAAGGTATGATTTCCTTTCTTATGAATCTCGAATGCCATGCGTCAATGTACGAAATTCTGATTGAAATTCAATCCTGATTTAGTTATCTTTTTTCTCGTTTTCTTCCATCTGCGTTTTCAACGCTGCCAATTCACTGATATCACCCAATGTGGTTTTCTCCATTGTGAGCGTTTCAGTAACCGGTTTTTCCGCTTTTTTAACAGGGCGTGCCTGCGATTTGCGTTTGGCATTGTCTTCGGCGCGTTTTTCGTCTTCAGCAATTCTTGAATGCGAAACGATAATACGTTTAGCCGATTTGTTGAATTCGATAACTTTGAAATCGAGTTTTTCGTCTTGTTTTACAGAAGTTCCATCTTCTTTTACCAGGTGGCGTGGAGTTGCAAATCCTTCAACACCATAAGGCAACGCGATAACAGCGCCTTTGTCCATCAATTCAACAACGGTTCCTTCGTGAATTGAATCGGCAGTGAAAATGGTTTCGAACACATCCCATGGATTTTCTTCGAGTTGTTTGTGTCCAAGGCTCAAACGACGATTGTCTTTGTCGATGTCAAGAACTACAACCTGAATTTCTTCGCCAATTGCTGTAAATTCTGATGGGTGTTTGATTTTTTTCGTCCAGCTTAAGTCTGAAATATGAATTAAACCGTCAACTCCTTCGGCAATTTCTACAAATACACCAAAGTTGGTGAAGTTGCGAACTGTAGCTTTGTGTTTGCTGCCCACTCCGAATGTGGTTTCAATGTTTTCCCATGGATCCGATTTCAGCTGTTTAATGCCCAATGACATTTTGCGTTCGTCGCGATCTAATGTTAAAATTGATGCTTCCACTTCGTCGCCAACTTTCAGGAAGTCCTGAGCGCTGCGCAGGTGCTGGCTCCAGCTCATTTCAGAAACGTGGATTAAACCTTCTACACCGGTTGCAATTTCAACAAAAGCACCGTAATCGGCAATAACAACCACTTTACCTTTAACTTTATCCCCAACTTTGAGTTTTTCGTCAAGGTTATCCCATGGGTGAGGAGTTAATTGTTTTAAACCAAGAGCGATACGTTTTTTATCGTCATCGAAATCGAGAATTACAACATTCAGTTTCTGGTCTAATTCCACAATTTCGCTTGGGTGAGAAATTCTTCCCCATGAAAGGTCGGTAATATGAATAAGTCCGTCAACACCGCCGAGATCCATAAATACACCATACGATGTGATGTTTTTAACGGTTCCTTCGAGTACCTGTCCTTTTTCAAGTTTACCGATGATGTCTTTTTTCTGTTGTTCGAGTTCGGCTTCGATAAGCGCTTTGTGCGAAACAACAACGTTACGGTATTCGTTATTGATTTTAACCACCTTGAATTCCATGGTTTTACCTACAAATACATCGTAATCGCGAATAGGTTTTACATCGATTTGTGAACCCGGCAGGAATGCCTCAATTCCAAACACATCGACAATCATACCACCTTTTGTGCGGCATTTGATATAACCTTTGATAATTTCATCTTTTTCAAGCGCTTCGTTTACACGATCCCATGAACGGGTTGAACGCGCCTGTTTGTGCGAAAGGATCATCTGACCCTTTTTATCTTCAAGACTTTCGATGTAAACATCTACTTTGTCTCCTACTTTCAAATCAGGATTGTAACGAAATTCGTTAACACTAACGATACCGTCAGATTTGTAACCAATATCCACTACTACTTCACGTTTGTTCAACGAAATTACGGTTCCTGTTAAAACTTCTTTTTCAGATACCGTATTTAATGTATCGTTGTACATATTCGACAGCTTGTCTCTTTCCGATACGGAGTAAGCGTCAAGTCCAACTTCAAGACTTGCCCAGTCAAATTCTTCAGGTTCAGCTGAAGTTTCTTTTGGTTGATACTTGCTTTTTGGTTTTTTTTCTGTTACTGCTTCTGCTTTTTCTTCAGCAACAACTTCTTCTTCTTTTGTTTCAGCAACAATTTCTTCTTTTGTTTCAGCAACAATTTCTTCAGCAATTTCCAATGTGTCAACTGCTTCTTTCGCTTCGGCTGCTTCAATTTCTGCTTCAGCCATAGCTTCTTCTTCTGCAATTTCTGCAATTTCTTCGGCTACTGTTTCAGCAACCACTTTTTCTTCCTGAACCGGAGTTTCGTTTACTTCCGTTTCAAGTTCTTCATTTTTCTTTTCAGTCATGTAATTCAAATAAAATTAATGAGTTAGACATTATAATTTATATAAAACGCGCGCAAAAGTATAACTTAATTCATTTATTTCAAAGGGTTTGTAAATTTATTTCGGAATTGTTGAATTTAATTAACACGGTTAATCCTTACAAACAACATTGCAAGCTCTGTTTCTTTTCTTAATTTTGAGCCTCAGTTAATTATTGAATTGTCTAAATTAATTTAATGAGATTTGAAAATTCGAACCATTGTCAAACTTTTAAAATAGTAAAATGAAAGGAATTATTCTTGCCGGAGGCTCGGGAACACGGCTGTACCCGATTACACGTTCAGTATCAAAACAGATAATACCGGTGTATGACAAGCCCATGATTTATTATCCGCTCTCGGTTTTAATGCTGGCTGGAATAAAGGAGATTTTACTTATTTCAACTCCTGCTGATATCGGGCTTTATGAAAATCTGCTTGGCGATGGCTCTCAACTGGGAATTAGCATTTCGTATAAAATTCAACCTTCGCCTGATGGTTTGGCACAGGCTTTTATTTTAGGCGAAGAATTTATTGGCGACGACAATGTTTGCTTAATTCTGGGAGATAATATTTTCTATGGTTATGGTTTTCGTGGAATACTTGAAGATGCAGCTACGTTAAAAGATGGCTCAATTGTTTTCGGGTACTATGTAAACGACCCCGAACGTTACGGTGTTGTTGAATTCGATCCAACTGGAAAAGTGCTCAGCATTGAAGAGAAACCTGAAAATCCAAAATCGAATTACGCGGTTACAGGATTGTATTTTTACTCGAATGATGTGGTTGAAAAAGCCAAAAACCTGAAACCATCGAAACGTGGCGAACTTGAAATCACCGATTTAAACCGTTTGTATTTAAATGAAAACCGGTTGAATGTGAAATTGCTTGGACGTGGTTTTGCGTGGCTCGATACCGGAACTCACGACAGTTTGCTACAGGCCTCAAATTTTATAGCCACGATTGAGCAACGTCAGGGTCTGAAAGTTTCGTGCATCGAAGAAATTGCATATAAAAAGGGATTTATTACAAAAGAGCAATTATTGGAACTTGCCCAGCCGTTAAGCAAAAACCAGTATGGTCAATACTTGATTCATCTGGCCGAAAAACAAACTATTACTTTCTAAATCGGGAAAATGAAGATAATTGAAACGCCGCTTCCAGGATTACTGATAATAGAACCCAGTGTTTTTGAAGATCACCGTGGATATTTTTTTGAGTCTTACAAACAAAATACATACTTCGAAGCAGGCATTAATTCTCAGTTTATACAAGATAACGAATCAAAATCGGGCAGGGGAGTTGTTCGGGGATTGCATTATCAGCTTAATCCGGTTGCCCAGGCAAAGTTAGTGCGTGTTGTGCAGGGAGCAGTTTACGATGTTGCGCTTGATTTGCGAAAAGGTTCACCAACTTTTGGACAATGGTTTGGACTTGAAATCAACGAAAAAGATAAAAAGCAGCTGTTTATTCCGCGTGGTTTTGCTCATGGCTTCTCTGTTTTAAGCGAAACAGCTGTGTTTTCTTATAAATGCGATAATGTTTACAGTCGTGAAAATGAAAGAGCTATTAATCCATCCGATTCGCAACTGGCAATCGACTGGCAATTAAACGAATCAGAGTGGAAAGTTTCTGATAAAGACAAGGTAGCTCCATTATTTGCCGATGCTGATATGAATTTTATCTTTTAGAAATGAAGATTTTAGTTACAGGTGCATATGGCCAATTGGGAAACGAAATTAACTGTCTGACTGCCAGTTGTCCTGACTGGCAGTTTGTATTTACCGATATCGACTCGTTGGATATTACAAGTAAAAATGCTCTTGAAATCTGGTTTCAAAATAATAAACCAAATTACATAATAAATTGTGCAGCTTATACTGCGGTTGACAAAGCTGAATCTGACGCTGAAACAGCAGAAAAAGTAAACACACAGGCGCCAAAATTACTGGCTAAACAAGCTAAAAAGTTTGGAATAAAACTGATCCACGTTTCAACAGATTATGTTTTTGACGGTAAATCATTTATCCCGTATTCTGAAGATGCTAAAGTTAATCCGCAAAGTATTTACGGAGAAACAAAATTGCAGGGAGAACAAAATTGTTTCGAAGAAAATCCTGACACAATTATTATTCGTACTTCATGGTTGTATTCTGCTTTCGGAAATAATTTTGTAAAAACAATGCTTCGTTTAGGTAAAGAACGCGGACAGCTAAACGTGGTTTTCGATCAGGTAGGAACGCCAACTTATGCCGCCGATCTGGCAGGTGCGATACTTGATATCATTTCAATCTCAGTAAAAAATCCGGAGAAATTTGTGCCCGGAATTTATCATTACTCGAATGAAGGCGTGGCCAGTTGGTACGATTTTGCAAAGGCTGTTTTCGAAATTTCAGGCGTTAACTGCAAAGTTGATCCGGTTCTTTCCGATCAGTTCCCAACTGCAGCAAAACGCCCGAATTACAGTGTATTGAACAAATCGAAGATTAAAAATGGTTTCGGAATCACTGTTCCTTACTGGAGAGATTCTTTGAAAATTTGTGTTGAAAGATTAAAATAGTTTATTCATTATCGATGAGTTTCAACCTCAGGAATATTTATTAGTTTTGAAGAACAGACATTAATTAGTTTAAAAAAATCAAAAAAATAAACCATGGAAAATCAGAAATTATTAAACGAAGTACGTGCAAAAGCGCAGGAATGGCTTTCTCCAACCTACGATGAAAAAACCAGGGCAGAAGTTCAGGCATTGCTCGATAATGAAGATACAACTGAACTGATTGATTCTTTTTACCGTAACCTCGAATTTGGTACCGGTGGTTTGCGTGGAATTATGGGTGTTGGAACCAACAGGATGAACATTTACACTGCCGGTGCCGCCACGCAGGGTTTGAGCAATTATCTGAAAAAAAACTTTGCCAACCTTCCGCTGATAAAAGTGGCAATTGGCCACGACTGCCGCAACAACAGCCGGTTATTTGCCGAAAGCAGCGCTAAAATTTTTGCTGCCAATGGAATCAAAGCCTTTCTTTTCGAAGATTTGCGGCCAACGCCAGAACTTTCGTTTGCAATCCGCGAATTAGGTTGTCAGAGCGGAATAATTCTGACTGCATCGCACAATCCCAAGGAATACAATGGTTACAAGGCATATTGGGATGATGGTTCGCAAATTGTTGCACCTCACGACGAAAACATTGTTGAAGAAGTTTTAAAAATCAAAGTTGAAGACATCAAATTCGACGGCCCTGCGTCCTTAATTGAGATTATGGGCGAAGAAATGGACCGTAAATTCCTTGAAAAAGTGAAAGCCGTTTCCATATCTCCCGATGTTGTGGCAAGGCACAAAAACATGAAAATTGTTTACACACCAATACATGGAACTGGTGTAAAACTGATACCTGCTGCGTTGCGGGCTTTTGGGTTTACCAATATTTTCAATGTTCCCGAACAGGATGTGGTGAGCGGAGATTTTCCAACCGTAATTTCACCCAATCCCGAAGAAGTTGCTGCAATGACGATGGCAATCAAAAAGGCCGAAGAAGTTGATGCTGATATCGTAATGGCTTCCGACCCTGATGCCGACCGCATTGGTGTGGCTGTAAAAAACGATAAGGGAAAATACATCATTGTAAACGGAAACCAGACTGCACTTCTTTTCATTTATTATATTATTACAAAAATGAAGGAAGCCGGAACATTGAAAGGCAACGAATACATTGTAAAAACAATTGTTTCGACTGAATTAATTGCTGAGATTGCCCGGAAAAACAACATCGAATATTTCGACGTTTTCACAGGATTTAAATTTATTGCTGAAATTATCCGCGAACTCGAAGGAAAGAAAAAATACATCGGCGGCGGCGAAGAGAGTTTTGGTTTTATGCCTGCCGATTTTGTACGAGATAAGGATGCTGTAACATCGTGTGCCCTGATGGCTGAAATTGCTGCCTGGGCAATCGATCAGGGAAAAACATTGTACGAACTGCTTCAGGATATTTACCTGGAATATGGTTTTTCAAAGGAAAAATTGAAGTCTGTTGTCCGCAAGGGAAAAACCGGTGCTGAAGAAATTGAACAGATAATGACCCGTTTCCGCAAAGATCCTCCAAAAGAACTGGGCGGATCGCCAATGGAATGGGTAAAAGATTATTCGACAAATATTGCCATAAACCTGATTACCGGAGAAGAAAAGAAAATCGATCAGAAAATTACTTCCAATGTTCTACAGTTTTTTACAAAGGAAGGAACCAAAATATCCGTCCGGCCATCGGGCACTGAACCAAAAATCAAGTTTTATTTCGAAGTAAAAGGAAAACTTGAATCACGCAGTCAGTTTGATGAAGCCGAGAAAAAGGCAGAAGAAAAGATTGATGCGATTATGGAAGAACTGGGACTTTAAAAAAAATAAAAAAATCAATTAAAACCTTAAAAATTAGAAAAATGAAGATTCAAATTTTAACTTTTTTACTCCTGCTAACAGTGGTAGTTGTTGTGGCTCAAACCCCGGAACCAATGAAAATGAAACCGGAAATGACTGAAATCTGGGATCCTGAAATTCCGGTAATCACTCCAGGCGAAACTCCTTCACAGGCTCCGTCGGACGCAATTGTACTATTCGACGGTACAAATCTGGAGGCCGAATGGACCAATGGAAAAGGTGAAAAACCGGAATGGACTGTTGCTGATGGTTGTGTAACTGTAAAAAAAGGAACTGGTACCATTAAAACGAAACGCCAGTTCGAAGATTACCAGTTACACATTGAATGGCGCACTCCCGACGAAGTGGTTGGCGAAAGCCAGGGGCGCGGTAACAGCGGAATTTTTATGCAGGGAATTTATGAAGTTCAGGTATTGGATAATTACAACAACCGCACCTATCGTAATGGTCAGGCCGGAAGTATTTACAAACAGCACCCTCCGCTTGTAAATGCATGTAAAGCGCCGGGTGTCTGGCAAACCTATGATATTATTTATACAGCCCCGCGTTTTAAAGCCGATGGAACTTATTTTACTCCGCCGACAATCACTGTTTTGCACAACGGAGTTTTGGTGCAGAATAATGTAAAAATGCGCGGTCCAACCGAATACATTGGAATACCGGAATATACAGTTAAAAAACATGGTCCAGGCAGCATCGAATTACAGGATCATGGCAACCCAGTAAGTTACCGCAATATCTGGATCAGGGAATTGTAATTTTTCTTCATTGTGTTATTTATTCATAGTATGACTCAAAGTCATGCTATGAATAAATCACAATGAAAAACAATGACAACGAGAAGAACCACGACAATCCTCCTGCCTACTTCATCTTCTCCTTGAAAACTTTTCTGAATTTTTCGACTTTTGGCGCAACCACATATTGACAATAGGGTTGATTTTTGTTTCGTGCAAAATAGTTGATGTGATAATCTTCCGCTGGGTAAAAAGCACTGAAGGCTGTTACTTCGGTAACAATCGGTTTGTTGTAAACTTTATCCTTAGTTAGCAGCTCAATTACTTTTTGCGCAGTTTGTTTTTGTGCTTCGGAATGATAAAAAATTGCCGAACGATACTGAGTGCCAACATCATTTCCCTGCCGGTTCAGAGTTGTCGGGTCGTGTGTTACGAAAAACACTTCCAGAATTTCAGAAAAACTTACAACTTCAGGGTCGAATGTAATCTGAACAACTTCGGCATGACCAGTGGTTTCGTTGCAAACTTCTTTGTACGACGGGTTTTTAACATGCCCGCCACTATAACCGGGTTTTACATCAACAACTCCTTTTAACTCCAGATACACTGCTTCGGTACACCAAAAACATCCTCCGCCTAAAGTGGCCTTTTCCAATTCTTTTCCCATTATTTCAATTGAAATTACAAGTAATATTAAAACGATTAAATTCTTCTTCATAATCAGGTAATAATCTTTTGTGCAGATGTCTGTTTTTTTCTGAAAAGCATTCTTGAAAAAAATTTCTTCTCAAACTCCAGAAAGAACCTGAATTGCCCAAAAACAAAACCAACAACAAGTAAGAGCAGGTTGTAAACTACCAAAACTACAATAATGTACATCGGAATTTTAATTAATAAATGTGTTTCCGAAGTAATATGAATCAGGTCGAAAATGATTCTTTTTAAGTAAACTGTGGTGCTACCTGTAATGGCAAAAACAATCAGAATAATTATCACCTGAAAGTTACTTTGTATGTTCCAGCGTTGTTTTAGTTTTTCCAGCATAAAAT
>DATITY010000143.1:0-12577 GCA_035467235.1 Draconibacterium sp.
AGTATCGTAAAAGCATCTTTGGCCTGAATATTCATCAGGTAACTGTTGGGTGAAATTGAATCGAGAGTATAATCGACGAAAGCAAAATTACCAATATTCCATATTTGGTTGATTGATGTTTCGATGCAACTTATATCAACATTTTCTCCGGGCTCAAACTGCAATTCACGCATTACTATTTTATCGCGGGTTCGCCAGTTCTTTTTAATTTGAACCGAATCGATTTTCCATAATTCTTCCTGTTTAAGTTCCTGCCCAAATGCCGGCAAATAGACTTGTATGATGATTATGATGAGTAAAAGGCGTTTCATTTTGTATTTTTGGTCAACCTAAAATAGAAGGCATTTTTTCATCAGGGTAAAATTTTTAGCTGAATGGGTTAAATATTGGTTATTGTTGGTAAAAGAAATTTGGTTGGGATGAAATACCTTTATTTGATGTTAAAATTTCGGAACGCAACGTTAACGTGCAATTTTCCATCATTAAATGAAACACGGTTTTATGAAGAATAATTCATTGATTTACCTTGAAGTTTTGCTGCTTGTCACTTTACTGTTTTCGTGCGATAAAAGTGAATATGAGGGTTCGGGCAATATTTATCAAAGTTGGGAAGTGACTGATTTTATGTCGGTAGAATCAGTTTTGATGCAATGCTACCTCAAATCACAAGTTATTCAATCAAAGGCAATAAAATGAAACTGAAGGTTTCAGGTTGGGGCTGGATTGAACTGGAATTAAACAATTGAATTAGTTTCAGTATCAGGGAATACAAGCCAGGGTTTAAAAGTTTTAGCTTCCTCGAAATCCATCGATGCATACGAAATAATAATAACTACATCGCCCACGGCAACTTTTCGTGCAGCAGGACCGTTGAGACAAATGGTGCCTGAACCGCGTTCTCCTTTAATTACATAAGTTTCAAGTCGTTCTCCGTTGTTGATGTTTACCACCTGCACTTTTTCGTATTCAATCAGGTTGGCAGCATCCATCAAATCTTCATCAATGGTTATGCTACCCACGTATTGCAGGTTGGCTTCGGTAACGGTTACCTTGTGTATCTTCGATTTACAAACTTCAATATGCATTACTTTCAAATTCAATTAAAAACAACATTGTCAATCAACCTAATTTTTCCGCAGAAAACTGCAACACAACACACTTTTCTGCCGTTTTCTTCCCAGTTTTTAACCGGCTGCAAATTTCGATCGTCAACAATCTCAACATATTCAACAGTTAAATACGGGTTTTTGTTGATGGTTTGCGTTACCCAGTCAACAAGTTCTCTTACGGATTTCTTTCCCGTAAGTTTTTGAGCTTCCGATAATGTTTGGGAAATTACGGCTGCATTCTTACGTTCATCAACAGTCAGTAATTCGTTACGCGAACTCATTGCCAAACCGCTTTCTTCGCGGACTATTGGGCAGGCAACAATTTCGACTGATAGTTTAAGTTGAGCTACCATCTCTTTGATAATGGCCAGCTGCTGAAAATCTTTCAATCCAAAATACGCTTTATCAGGCTGCACAATATCAAATAGTTTGCTAACTACCTGTGCCACTCCGTTAAAATGACCGGGGCGGAATTTGCCCTCCATTACGGTTTCCAAATCACCAAAATTAAACTTTCGGTTATCTTGTTCCGGGTAAATCTCGTGTGTTTTTGGAGCAAAAACAAAATGACAACCTGTTTTTTCGAGCAGTTTTAAATCGGCATTTAAATTTCTCGGATATTTTTCGAGATCGGTTTTGTCATTAAATTGTGTTGGGTTTACAAAAATGCTCACAACCACAACCTGATTCTCCGAAACTGCCTGTTGAACAAGTGAAATATGCCCGGCGTGCAATGCCCCCATAGTTGGAACAAACCCGATTGTTCCGGTTTTTTTTAAGTCGTTTAACTTTTTCTGTAACTCTATTATTGTTTCAATCAGAAACATACCCTTCATTTTTGCGGTGCAAAGTAAATAAAATTAATTCGCAATTCATGCAGTTAGTTGTATGCTTAAATATTGATTTAACCAGCATAACTTCCTTAAATTGAATATTCAGGATATTTTTATTACCTTTGCACCCTGTTATAAACTGCGTTCATCGGAGAATGGAAAAGAAAAAGATCCTTTATATTTCACAAGAGATTATTCCCTATTTACCTGAAAGTGATATGTCTGAGATTTCAAGGTATTTACCACAGGGTATTCAGGAGAGAGGAAGAGAAATAAGAACTTTTATGCCTCGCTACGGTTGCGTAAACGAAAGACGCAATCAACTGCACGAAGTAATTCGTCTTTCGGGAATGAACCTGGTGATTAATGACACGGATCATCCTCTGATTATTAAAGTTGCATCGATTCAAACCGCCCGGATGCAGGTTTACTTCATCGATAATGAAGATTATTTTCAAAGAAAATGTTGTTTAACTGATGAACAAGGCAAGGAGTTTGCCGACAATGATGAGCGTGCCGTGTTTTTTGCCCGCGGGGTTATCGAAACCGTAATTAAACTCCGGTGGGCTCCTGATATTATTCACTGTCATGGCTGGCTTACTTCGCTGGTTCCGCTTTACATTAAAAAATATTATCATAATAATCCGTTGTTTCGGAACTCGAAAGTGATTTATTCGGTTTACAACGATGATTTTAAAATCACGTTAAATAACAAATTCAGTGAAAAGCTTCTTTTGGAAGGAATCGAAAAGGATGATGTTAAAGTGATAAACGAGCCAACATTTGTGAATGTTAGCAAATTGGGGATTAATTTTTCGGATGCTGTTATAAAAGGCACCGAAAATATTAATGAAGAAGTTGAAAAATATATCAGTACAACAGATAAACTGTATCTCGACTTTCAGCCGAAAGAGACCTATATTGATGCGTACAACGAATTTTACAATAAGGTACTCTAACCCGGGTTGTTAAAAAATCAAATTATAGTTTAAAAGATCAAAAATTGATTTATTTCAAAATGGTAATCGATGTATTTTTAATACGTTTGTGGTATTTTTTAAGAAAACAGTTGAAACATTGACAAATTAATTAATCAGGAAATTAGTGAAAAGCAATTATAAAATCCAGTTTATTGCAGTAATCTTGTTGATTGTTATCGCTTTGGCAGGTTGCGAAGAAAAAAGCAGCATTGGAGTTGAAGTTCTTCCCGCTGGTGATTTAATAACCACCAGAAACACAATCCAGGAGAATATTCAGTCGTTTACACATTCAGAAGACTCGATACGTACCGACGAGGCAAGTAAAAGTTTGTTGGGAAGTTTCACCGATTCGCTTTTTGGAAATACTACTATCGGTTTTGCAACCCAATTCAGGTTATATGGATTTCCCGATTTCGGTCCAAATCCAAAAGCCGATTCTGTTAAATTATACCTGTATTACAGAATTATTTACGGAGATACCACTGCAACTCAAAGATTTAATGTTTATGAACTTGAATCGTCGCTCGATGTTGACGATACCTACACTCAGGACGTTGATTTAAAATCAATGTCATACAGCAGTTTAATAGGAGGGATTGATTATAAACCCAAAATAAGACAGGATTCCACTACGTCCGATACGTTTTACCAGTTAATAAATATTCCAATTGATATTTCCTTGGGCGAAAAGCTGATAAATGCGGATTCGCTGGATATGATTAATAATGACGTTTTTCTGGAATATTTTAAAGGATTATACATCGAAACAGAAAAACAAATTGGGCAGGGTGGGGCGATATTATCGCTTGAAGCCGTTCAATCAGGCAATTTTAATGGATCTGCGCTGGCATTGTTCTACCATAACGATTCGATCAAAAGTGTTGCCGGAGGTGACAGTGCATTATTAATGCCTTATATTATTTCAAATTACAGTGCTAGGGTAAATAACATTGAACACGATTATACTGAAACACCGTTTTATCAAAATTTAAATTCTGAAACCAATCAGGATTCGCTGATTTATTTGCAGGCAACAGGCGGATTAAAAACAAGAATTCTGATTGATGGCCTTTCATCCTGGAGCGATTCAGTGAACACGGCCATTAATAAAGCCGAATTAATTTTTCAAATCGATACCATTGCTTCACAGGTTCATAAATTTCCTCCGCCAACTCAAATGTTATTCACTGTTGTAGATTCGACAGGGAAGGAGTTTTTACCTAAAGATTATGTATTCAGTCCTTCATTTTATGGTGGAGGATTACGTTCAGATTATACTTATCATTTTAATATTACACAGCACCTTCAGGAAATTATTGATGGAAAAACCGGAAATTTTGGATTTTTTCTAACACCGGCACAAAAGAATAATCAGGCAAACAGGGTTGTTATAAAGGGAAGTACCAGTAAAACGGGAATCAAACTGGTAATTACCTATTCCATTTATAGCGAATAATATATTTATTATTGAACGGGAGAATTTTTTATACACGCTATAATAAATGAAAAGAGGCTGTTACAAAATTTTGTGACAGCCTCTTTTCATTCAGTTCAGAAATCTATTTTGTTTTTATTCTGATAGTAGTTTTTTCGTTACCTTTTTCAGGTTTTTTTATTTCAACGCTTTCTATTTTTTCTTTATCAAGCTCTTTGATTTCTTTGGCTTTTACTTTTTTGCCGTCAATATAATAAACTGTATTTGTATCGCCCGGGTAATTAAGGAAAATTGGTTCGCGGCCATATTTTTCAGCCATTTCGCGGTATTTTTCGGCCATTTGCAATTGCTTTTCAGCCGATACCCGCGCCTGATCTTCAATTGCTGCTCTTTGCTCGTCTGTCAAATTTCGTTGTCTTTCAAACTGTTCCCGTTGGCGGGCAACCATTTCTTCAATTCTTTCCGGAGAAATGGCAACTCCGGGTGTTCCATAAACCCATGAATTGTTATTATCGAGTTTGTACAGGTTTTCCAGTCCTTTTAAATTCATGGCTTTACTAAGTTCTGCGACGGTTTTCAAATCAATATCACCCTGCAATTCCACAAGGTTGGTAGCCGATTCCGAATTAGTTATCAATGCCAGCGATACTATTTTTTCCTGGTTTTTCATCAGGAAAACTTTTACATCTTCTCCCAGTCTTTTTTCGGTTTTAAACAGGGTGTATCCATTTTTGCGGTAATGGTCCAAAATTGAATCGTAAAGCGGATTTTTATCGTTACCTGTTTCTTTCGCAACTGCAGGCTGAACAGGGTTGGTGAAAAACTTACTTTGCGAAATAACTGTAATATAATCCAGTTTTTTCAATGCATCAAAAACCGGTGAAGATTCATCAAGATTTCTTTTTTTAATATACAAATCAAACATATCACTGGTTAACATGCTGGCGCTAAACCCTTCCTGATCAGCATATTTCGTTGTCAGTTCCTGGAAAAGATTTTTGGTTTGCTGTGCTGTTGCAGGTAATATAAAAATAGTTACCAGCAAAAAGAGAATAATTTTTTTCATGGCATAAAGTATTTAATTAATAATTATTTCAACGTCGTCATCAACCCAAAGAACAAGCATTTCTTCCTGTTCAACCGGTTGAATACTTTCAGAGACCTGGAACAAGGCTTGTTCCATCACAAAAAAGTTATTTTCAATCCTGGCTTTTTCCTTTGCCTGGAAATTGATATAAACACTTAGAATAAAAGCTATTACAGCGGCCGAAGAAATAATACTGTACAACCTGATTTTTCGGATTTTTGTTTTTTTCTGATGTTCTGTCAGATGAGCAAAAACCGAAGTTTCCAAATCATTTGGCACAAAACTTTCTTTTTGAAAATAGCCAAATATATCTTTCTCTGCCGAATCGTTTTTTGATTCCTGGAAATATACTTTCAGTTCCTGTTCTTCTTCCGGGGTAGTTTCTCCCTTGTAGTATTTATCTAAAAGTTCTTCCTGATTCATCATAATCGTAAATTTTTTCAATTTTCTGTTTCACTTTCATTCTTGCTCTCGATAAAATTACCCGGATGTGAGTGATTTCAAAACCGGTTATTTCTTTAATTTCCTCGAATGAAAATCCATCGATATCACGCAGTTGTATGACAGTTCTGAGTTTCTCTGGTAACTTCTCAATCGTTTTATGAACGTATTCGTATTTCTCCCGTTTTTCAAGGTCAATTTCGTTTTCTGCAATGTTTAAAATTTTGTACTCAGCATTTTCTCCGAAAACTATCGGGCGTTTCTTTTTTAACAAATCGAAACTGTAGTTTTTAGCAATGGTAATTATGTAAGCCGACAGATTGGAACAATGAGTTAAATCGGTTCTTTTATTCCAAAGTTTCAGCATTAACTCCTGCAATGCATCGCGGGTTTCTTCCTCGTTTTTTAATATCCTGAATATCATCGGATACAGCTTAACCGAGTACGGAATTACCTTATTTTTAAACTCTTCAGTTGTCATTTGATACAATTGACGATTAGATTTCAAATTTATAACAATCATGATTGAAAAATTATGAATTAATACACCAAGCCGAAATTGAAAATTCAGGTTTATAAAGTTTTACATTCTTTCATTCAGTCATTCATGCATTCTGTTTCATGGAAATCTTTATTTTTACCACTTTTTATTAAAATGACAATTACACAATTCATCACTTTTCTTTTGATTGGCATTGGATTAAGTTTCGATTCTTTTGCAGTTTCTGTGTCTTGTGGTTTAATGAAACAGGAAATAAAATTTAAGCAGGCTACTTTGGTTGCCGGATCGCTGGCGTTTTTCCAGGCATTTTTTCCGGTTGTCGGGTGGTTTTTGGGAACAAAAATCAATAGTTTAATAGCATCCGTCGATCACTGGATTGCGTTTGGTTTGCTAGCTGCAATTGGAATAAAAATGATTATCGAAGGTGTGAAACCCGAAGGGAAACTCAAAAGTTTTGATCCATTCGATTTAAGGGTTTTAATTGGACTTTCGGTAGCAACCAGCATCGATGCACTTGTAGTTGGGCTGAGTTTTGGATTTTTGGATGTACCAATTCTTTTTCCGGTGGTTGTAATCGGAGGAGTTACTTTTATTGTGTCGATGCTGGGAATGTTGTTCGGGAAAAATGTACCTGCAAAAAGAAGTCATCAATCCATCATTTTGGGCGGTATAATTTTAACATCAATGGGAGTTAAAATTCTGGCAGAACATTTTTGGTTTTAAAATCTGGAAATTCAATCGGCTAATTCAACAATTTTTAAGGTAACATCGTATTCGTCAAGTTTAATCGTTTTTGTTGAAATCGGGTAAGGCGAAATATCTATTAATTTAAACGAATAATTTCCAACGGTATCTACCTGATTATCATATGTACTTAATGTAATGATACCGGAAACCGGACTTTCAACCTGAATTTTAACATCGGCTTTCCCTTCCCAAACGCAAACAACGTCGCTCGGGCAGCGCCCATCGTTAATTTCAGTTATCTTAAATTGAACCGAATTATCTGTTGAATGATATTCTCCGTTGATTTTAAAATCATTTTCCAAACCAAAGCTGAATGAATCAGGAACAGGTTCATTGTCGCATGAAATGAACGAAATGAATGTCAAGGCTAAGAAAAAATATAATGTTTTCATGACTAAAATTTTGTATTAGATGAATAAATGTAATGAATAGTTGCGTGATTGGTTAAATTTGTAACGTTTAGACAACCGGATAATGAAGATTGGCAACATTGAATTAAAGGGAATTCCGCTGTTTTTAGCACCAATGGAAGACGTAACTTACAAGTCTTTTCGTTGGATGTGCAAGAAATTTGGTGCAGATGTAATGTATACTGAATTTGTTTCTTCTGAAGCGCTTGTCCGCGACATAAAAAAGACAAAGGATAAAATGATTCTTTTTGATTTCGACCGCCCGGTTGCCATTCAGATTTACGGGCATAATATCGAATCGATGGTGCGGGCTGCTCAGGTTGCAGAAGAATCAAATCCCGACTTCATTGACATTAATTTTGGCTGTCCCATGAAAAAGATAATACGGCATGGTGCAGGAGCAGCAATGTTACTGGATTTGCCCAAAATGCAGAAAATGACAGCCGAAATAGTAAAAGCCGTTAATATTCCGGTTACTGCCAAAACCCGGCTGGGCTGGACTGAAAGCGACACTCCAATTATGGAAGCTGCCGAACGCCTGCAGGATGCCGGAATTGCCGCTTTGGCCATTCACGGTCGGACACGCGACCAGTTATATACCGGAAAAGCTGACTGGACTTTGATTGGAGAGGTAAAAAGCAATCCTAAAATACAAATCCCGATTATAGGAAATGGTGATATCAACAGCGCTCAAAAGGCAAAATATTTGTTAGACCAAACCGGAGTTGATGCTTTGATGATTGGGCGCGGTGCAATTGGCAGGCCGTGGGTATTCCGTGAGGTAAAACATTACCTTGAAACCGGAGAACAGCTCCCTTCGCCAAACGTAGCCGATGTGGTTGAAATTCTGAAAGAACAGATTCGGTTAAACCTCGAATGGAAAGAAAACGAACTTACCGGAATTTTAATGCTTCGGCGTCATTTCGCGAAGTATTTCCCGGGCTTGCCCAATTTCAGGGAATTGAAAATAAAATTACTTCGCGCTGAAACCTGCGGTGAAATAAACGAAATATTGAATACCATTGTTGAAATCTACGGTAAACAACAACTTGATTACACCGACACAAGTTTACGATAATGAACGATGAATACTCAAAATATTACTCCGAAAAATCGCTTTGGGAAAAGATAAAGAAATTCTCAAAAGCTGCAGGCTCTAAAGTTATTTATGCTGTTCTGCTGCTGTACTACGCGATGAAAGACAGCAATGTAAGTTTGAAAACAAAAATTTTTATTGTTGCCTCACTTGGTTATTTCATCCTTCCAACCGATGCCATTTTCGATTTAACACCGATAATTGGTTATTCCGACGATCTTGGCGTTTTACTATTCGCCTTAAAACAAATTTCATCGGCCATTACAACTGAGGTGAAGGAAAATGCACGAAACAAAATTGCAGAATGGTTTAGCGAAATCGATGAAATAGAAATTGGTGAACTGGAGGAAAAAATATTTTAGCCATTTAATTCAATATTATGTTTGAATTCGATTTTTCGGTTGTACAGTGGCTTTTACTGGCGTTGTGTGCGTTGTTTGTTGGTATGTCGAAAGTTGGAATTGCAGGAATTTCAATGTTTTACATTCCTGTTCTGGCGCTCATTTTTGGAGGAAAAACATCGACCGGAATTCTATTGCCAATGTTAATGATGGCCGATATTTTTGGGGTGGCATATTATCATCGCCATGCCGAATGGAAATACCTGGCAAAATTGCTTCCGTGGGCATTTGTGGGAATTGGAATCGGACTTTGGGTCGGTAAAGTTATAAATGATGAGTGGTTTAAAAATATCATTGCTGTTCTCGTTTTTGCAGGAGTTGGAATCATGCTTTGGAGAGAACGGCAAAAGAGAGTTGATTTATTCCCGCATGCTTGGTGGTTTGCCGCAATAATGGGCGTTTTGGGTGGTTTTGCCACGATGATTGGAAATGTTGCAGGACCAATATTTGCCATTTACATGCTTGCCATGAATTTGCCAAAAAATGCATTTATCGGAACCGGGGCATGGTTTTTTCTCATCGTCAACTTTTTCAAATTTCCGCTGCAGGTGTGGGTTTGGAATAATATCGGATGGAAAACAATTATTTTGGACCTTATAATGCTGCCGGCAGTTGCTGTCGGTGCATTTCTTGGGTTTTGGATTGTAAGGAAAATACCAGATAAAACATACCGGTCTTTTATTGTGATTGTCACTGTTTTATCTGCATTTTTATTATTGATATAAATATGGAAAAACTGATAAATTATTTTCAGGGAAAGAAAGTAACATCGATCCTTGACGTTGGAACAGGAAGTGGCGATTTTATTGCAGTTTTAAAGGAAGTATTTCCTGAAACTCAAATTACAGGAATTGATCCCGATACGGAATCATTGCAGGAAGCAACAAAAAAGTATCCTGATGTTTGTTTTATTGAAATGGGTGGGGAAAAGCTTGAGTTTGCGGATGACACATTCGACGTGGCAAGCATTTCAATGGCGTTGCATCATCTGCCCGATATTCAGACGGTTTTAAAAGAAATGCAGCGTGTTGTAAAACCAGGTGGATGGATAATTGTAAATGAACTTTTCAGTGACAACCTGAATCAGGCACAGGAAGTACACAAAATGTTTCATCATTTTCGCAGCAGAATTGATCGCTTATCAGGAATATATCACCAGGAATCGTTTGAAAAAGAACAGATTTTGCAAATGGTAAAATCGTCCAGGATTCAAATTCAGCTTTGTTTTGAGAATAATACAGAAACAAATTTAATTGCCGGCGAAGGTGAATTGCAAAACAGAATTGACAAAATGAAACAGCACCTTGAAAAAATTAAAAATCTGCCTGAATACGAAATTTTGAAACCACAAATTGAAGAGTTTCACGAAAGAGCTTTGAAATATGGTTTTCAACCTGCTACAAGAGTTGTGGTGGTTGGAAGTTCAGAATAAGGTAAAAATCAAAGAACCGCTCCTTACCGAAAAGGAGCGGTTCTTTGTTTTTATAATACTTATCGAAATCTTACCCTTTTAATGCTTCCGCCCCACTGACAATTTCCAGAATTTCGCCGGTAATTGCAGCCTGGCGAGCTTTGTTATATTGTAAAGTAAGATAATTGAGCAGTTCAGTTGCATTATCCGTTGACTGATGCATGGCAGTTAACCGGGCTCCGTGTTCAGCTGCATGCGAATCGAGCATTGCTTTGTAGAACTGAATTTTTAAAATTCTTGGAATCAACTCCTGAATAATATATTCTTTTGAAGGTTCGTAAATGTAATTGGTGTTAGTCCTTACGGTATCGTCTTTTTTAATTTCGATTGGAAGAAACTGTTCTGCAGTCTGAATTTGTATTGCAGCATTTTTGAATTGATTGTAAACAATTTCAATGCGATCGTAACTACCATCTTCAAACGCCTTCATTAAATCCAAAGCAATAACCGAAATGTTCTCGAACGAAAGCGCATTAAAAATTTCATTTTTATTATCCACTACCTTCATTCCGTGGTATTTCATCTGCCTCATTCCCTGTTTTCCGATACACAAAAACTGTACGTTCCCAAGTTCATGTTGTATGCTGTATTTTTCGTGCACCAGTTTTGCAGCCTTCTTCGAGATATTCGAGTTAAAGCCTCCACACATTCCCCGGTTTGATGAAATTAACACAATCAATACTTTTTCGGGTTCGCGTTGTTGTGTGTAAACCGAATCTTCGGCATTTTCAAGGCTGGCACTTAACGAGGAAAGAATTCCCTGCAGTTTATTGGCATAAGGTCGTATCTGATAAATGGCATCCTGGGCTTTTTTGAGTTTCGCCGCCGATACTATTTTCATTGCACTTGTTACCTGCCGGGTGGTTTTTACCGATGCAATCCGTATTCGTATTTCCTTTAAACCAGCCATTTTATATTGTAAATGTGTTGTTGAGTGAATTTGCTACTGCGGATTATTTTCCTAAATAACTCAATTACTCATTTCCTTAATTACTTTTTAAATTTTTCCGCAATCTCCGCTGCAACTTTTTTTATGATTTCTTCCCCATTTTCGGTTAAGTTACCTTGCTTTAATTCATCAAGAGTAGATCGATACTGCATTTGCATGGCTTCCAGAAAATCAGTTTCAAATTCTCTCACTTTTTCCACTGGAACTGGTTTCAGTAACTCTTTTGCACCACAATAAATAATGGCAATTTGCTGCTCAATACTTAGAGGTGAATATTGTCCCTGTTTTAATATTTCAACATTTTTACGCCCTTTATCGAGTATTCGCATAGTTGATGCATCGAGATCGGAACCAAATTTTGAAAAAGCTTCCAGTTCGCGGAATTGTGCCTGGTCTATCTTGAGTGTTCCTGCAATTTTCTTCATCGCCTTCACCTGAGCACTTCCACCCACACGGGAAACGGAAATACCTACGTTAATCGCGGGGCGGATACCTGCGTTAAATAATTGTGGTTCAAGGAAAATCTGCCCATCAGTAATGGAAATTACGTTGGTTGGAATATATGCTGAAACGTCGCCCGATTGTGTTTCAATAATTGGAAGAGCAGTTAACGAACCACCTCCTTTTACTTTGTCTTTCAGACAGTCAGGAAGATCGTTCATATTTTTAGCTACCTCGTCGCTTTCAATAATTTTTGCGGCACGCTCCAGTAATCGGGAGTGCAGATAAAAAACATCGCCGGGGTAAGCTTCACGACCTGGTGGACGACGAAGCAACAACGAAACTTCACGATATGAAACAGCTTGTTTCGACAGATCATCATAAATAATTAATGCATGCCGGCCGGTATCTCTGAAATATTCGCCAATTGAAGCTCCTGCATAAGGTGCATAAAATTGCAATGCAGCTGGGTCGCTGGCCGGTGCCGAAACAATAACAGTGTAAGGCATTGCTCCATTTTTTTCGAGTGTTGCGGCGGTATTTGCCACTGTTGAGCCTTTTAATCCGATAGCCACATAAATACAGTAAACAGGATCGCCTTTTTCGTAATTTTCGCGCTGGTTGATAATTGTATCGATGGCAATTGCAGTTTTCCCTGTCTGGCGGTCACCAATG
>DATITY010000144.1:0-7639 GCA_035467235.1 Draconibacterium sp.
GTTAATTGAAGACATTTCTGTGATTAATATTGCAGGGAAAATTGTATTGAATGAAACCTCAGTTTGGGGCAACGATGGAATTGATGTATCCAGACTTCCAAACGGAATTTATATTGTGCGAATTAAGACCGTTCAGCAAATCATCTCCAAAAAGTTTATAGTGAAAAGGTATACGTATTAATATTGCAACATTTCCAATTTATTAACGAACAGTCCTAATCTTAAATAAAACAATAACTGCTTTATGGTTTTCATACCTTTGTGATTCGAATAATTTTCTGAATCAGAAGATGAGTGAAATTGTATCTAAAATGTCCTTGCCAATCGAAAATGATACCAAAAAAAAACGTATCCGGCTTGCAGTTAGCCTGGTATATTTCAGCATGGGAATTTGTTTTTCGTCGTGGGCAAGCCGGATTCCGGATATAAAAACCGCTTTGGAACTTAATGATGCCCTGTTCGGAAGTATTCTGTTTGCCTTGCCTGTGGGACAGTTTCTGATGATGCCCTTTTCAGGTAAACTGGTCACACGATTTGGCAGCGAGAAAGTGATTTTATTTGCCATTCCAGCCTATACACTTACGTTGATCGTAATCGGACTGACACAATCCGGATGGCAACTGGCACTCACACTTTTTATGTTTGGTTTGTTTGGCAACATGAACAACATTGCCATAAACACGCAGGGAATAGCTGCCGAGCGCCTTTATGGCCGGCCAATAATGGCTTCATTTCATGGTGGCTGGAGTCTGGCTGGATTTACAGGGGCATTGATTGGACTTGCCCTGATTAACCTGAAACTTACCCCCTTTCTGCATTTTACAGTTGTAGTTTTATTGGTTTGGGGAATAATCGCATTCAACTACCCTTTTCTGGTTCGAAGTAAAACTGATTTAAGTGTAATTCCTCAGCGGCGCAGGTTTTTTGGAAAGCCGGATTCAGCTTTGGTGCAGTTGGGTATTATCGGTTTTTGCAGCATGGCAAGCGAAGGCGCTATGTTCGACTGGAGTGGATTGTATTTCAAAGATGTTGTGGATGCGCCGGCTTCACTTGTTATTTTGGGATATACCTCTTTTATGATTATGATGGCAACCGGGCGTTTTCTGGCCGACCGAATCATTTCGAAAATCGGCCGGAAAACGACGTTGCAAATCAGCGGAGTAGTGATTTCAAGTGGATTATTTACGGCTGTGATTTTCCCAACCCTGGTTGCCAGTACCATCGGTTTTATGCTGGTTGGCCTTGGTGTATCGAGCATTGTACCAACCGTTTACAGCACTGCCGGAAAACAAAACCGGGTTCCCCCGGGAATTGCTCTGGCCACTGTTTCGAGCGTTAGTTTTCTGGGTTTTCTGATGGGGCCGCCACTAATCGGGTACATTGCTGAAGCTTTTAGTTTGCGCTACTCTTTTGCATTAATTGGCATTTTCGGACTTGGAATTACTTTGATGGTTTCAAGGATAAGGGCTTTTCAGAACTAATAAACGAATTGCTTTTTAAGATAGGCCGATCGCGAAAAACAGAATTATCGGTTAAGTAATTCCCGTGCAGTTTTTACCGTTGTCTCTGAATAATTTTCACCACCTACCATTTTTGCCAGCTCAATAATGCGTTCGTTTTGATTCAGATGTTTTATAGAAGTGTAAGTTTTGCCATTTTCCTCAAATTTATAAACCAACAGATGTGCATCGCCCTTCGCGGCAATTTGAGGTAAGTGTGTAATATTTATGATTTGCGTGGTTGCAGAAAATGACTTAATTATATTACCCATTTTCAATGCTATTTCACCTGAGACTCCGGAATCAATTTCATCGAAAACAACAGTTGGAAGCGCTTTCGATTTTCGCAACAGGTTTTTAATTGCGAGCATCAATCGCGACATTTCGCCACCGGAAGCAACTTTCGAAATCTCGTCAGGCGAGGAATCCGCGTTAGCACTGAACAGGAAAGATACAGAATCTTTTCCGTTTGCAGAAAAATCAGGTAGTTGTTCATGAACCACTTCCAACTTCGATTTGGCCATCCCCAACTGATGCAAATCGCTTACAACCGCTGTTTCAATATGACCAAACGACTTTTTCCGAACGTTGCTTAATTCACCTGCTTTTCCTTCAAGTTTTAACCTGCATTTTTCAATTTCGGCTTTTAGTGATTTTATTTCTTCATCATAGCCGGTTACCTGGTTGATTTTCTCATCAAACGAATTTTTCAGATCAATCAATTCTTTAATTGAATTTACATGATGCTTTTGCTGAAGACTGTAAATCAAATTCAATCGATCGTTAACTAACTCAATTCTTGTAGGATCGTGTTCAATTTTTGCAGCCAGACGCTCTGTTTCATCCAGAATATCTTTAACTTCAATCAGACTGCTTTGCAACCGCTCGGCGAGATTTGGAACTTCAGAAACATAGTTTTTAATATTTTCAAGCCGTTTCTGGCTTTCCTTCAAATTCTGAATTACAGAAAAATGCTCATCATCGAGGAGTTGCTGCACTTCGGTAAAAGCAGCTTTAATATCTTCAGTATGATTAAGTTGCTCCAAAACTGTTTCCAGTTCTTCCTGCTCATTATCATGTAAACCAGCCTCATTCAGTTGATTAAACTGAAACTGCCAGTAATCCAAATCGGCGCTTTCCTTATCACTTTTTGCTGTTAATTCTGCCAGACTCTTCTGTAGCGAAATGTACTCACTGTATATCTCACGGTATTGCTGAAGAATTTTTCCGGCCCCCGAAACAGTATCCACCAAATCAAGTTGAAATTTGCGGTTTCCCAACTCCAGATTTTGATGTTGCGAATGGATATCGATTAGACACAAACCCAGTTTGCGCATGGTTTTCAGATTAACAGGTGTATCGTTGATAAACGCCCTGAATTTGCCTGATGAAGTAATTTCGCGACGAATAATTGTGGTTGAATCGTAATCCAAATCGTTTTCCTCAAAAAAGGGTTGGAGGGTATAATTCCCGATTTCAAAAATTCCTTCAACAATACACTTTTTTGATTTCTCTTTCAGTACTGTTAAATCAGCCCGATTGCCAAGGATTAGCCCCAAAGCACCCAGAATAATTGACTTTCCTGCGCCTGTTTCTCCTGTGATGGAATTTAATTTATTGTGAAAATCAATCGTGAGGTTATCGATTAATGCATAGTTGGAAATGGAAAGTCTGGTTAGCATGAGTTGTGAATTTACATATCTTCCTGTTCTGATATTCTAGCATACTTGCTGCCGTTTGAGGGATCGATTTCATTCAGAATTGTCAGTACCCGGGTTCTTTCATCGGGAAATGATTTGGAGAAAATATTTATCAGTTCATCTACTTTTGAGTCGAAAAACATTTGCAAAATATAGGTTGAAGGACGTTTACGAAAAACTGTCTGCAAATCACGCAATGAATTTGCAATATTTGCCCGTCCTTCTTCAACCCTTTGCGACATTAAATCCAATCCATTACGATGATAATTGTACATGCATTTTCTGAAACTGGAATAAGATTTATTCATTATATTTTCCATTAGCCAGTAACGATTCCTCTCGCTTTCGAATGATTTCCATCCTTTTACAGGAAGATTCTGCGAATTATTCACAATTGACTGTGCCTTTTCAAAATATGGGGTTCCCCCCTCAGGAGAAAATGTATCGTAATTGAATCCTAAAATTACGTATGCATAAAATGCTAAAATATTGGTAAGATTATCCCTGTTCGAAGTTTCGTTAAATTCAAGTGGCTGAAATTCAACATAACGGCAACGGAAATCGTTGTCTTTTATATTAAGAATTGTTGTTTCATAACTTGAATCGAATACAGGCCTGATTAACTGTACCTGAATTGAACCGCGGAATTCATCGGCTGAAATCTGTTCTTCAAGCAAAATCATGATATTGCAGCGTAATTTCTCGTCGTAGCCATAAACATGGTCAGTCCATTTACGGTTATTCATAAATTCGTAAATGTCAGACTGCATTGTTCTGAACAGGTTCTGGTTTGCACCCTGAATCCTTTGTGCTGAAACAGTTATATTGCAACGTAACTCCTGTGCAGAACCATTTGCCGCAAACAAGAGAAGCGATAATATGATGAGTGAAAAGTACTTCATGAAATTCTAAAATATCCGTGTTATAAAATTAGAAAAATAACGCAAAGATATGTTACGTAAAAATTGATGAGATTTTATTTACAATATCAACTGCGACTTCTTTCTTACTTTTTAACTCAAAAAACTGTTGATTATTGTCTTTATCAATGATTGTAATTTTATTGGTATCAACCCGAAATCCGGCTCCTTCATCCTTTAAAGAATTCATTACAATAAAATCCAGATTTTTCTCAATAAGTTTTTTCCCTGCATTGATAATCTCATCGTCGGTTTCTAGGGCGAAGCCCACAAGAATTTGTTTTTTGGTCTTTATTTTGCCCAATGCCTGCGCGATATCTCTCGTTGGTTGCAACTCTAAATTCCAATTCTCTTTTCCACGTTTTGTTTTCCTGCTTTCAATAACAACCGGGGTAAAATCGGCCACAGCAGCGCACATTATCGCACCGTCAGAATCAGGGAAATGGGTTATACATTCAGCATACATTTCGGCTGCTGATTCAACCATAACAATTTCAATATTCTCGTTATTTGAGGTTATTTCCACCGGGCCAGAGATTACAATTACTCTCGCGCCTTTGCCGGCCAGTTGTTCAGCAATTGCATATCCCATTTTGCCCGACGAAAAATTCCCGATATAACGCACCGGATCGATTCTTTCGAAAGTTGGTCCGGCAGTAACCAAAAAAGTTTTCCCCTTTAAATTGCTTTTTTCAGCAAAGAGTTCAACAACAATTTCCAAAATATTTTCAGGCTCTTCCATCCTACCCTTTCCGGATAACCCGCTGGCCAGTTCGCCAACACCCGGTTCAATTATTGTGTTCCCAAAAGTTTTTAAAATTTCAAGATTTTTTTGGGTTGAAGGATGGGCAAACATATCCAAATCCATGGCCGGTGCAATATAAACCGGACATTTTGCTGACATATAAGTTGTTACAAGCATATTGTCGGCAATTCCATTGGCCATTTTTGCAATAGTAGAAGCTGTGGCTGGTGCAACCAACATAACATCAGCCCACAAACCAAGGTCAACGTGGCTGTTCCACGTACCATCATTTGCCCCAAAAAATTCGCTGATAACCGGTTTTCCCGATAATGCGGAAAGTGTAACGGGTGTAATGAATTCTTTTCCGGAAGCGGTAATTACAACCTGTACTTCGGCACCTTCCTTCACCAATAAACGCAAAAGCATAGCTGCCTTGTATGCAGCTATGCTTCCGGTAATTCCCAGGATTATTTTTTTGCCTTCAAGCCTCATGGGCTTTGAATTTAAATTTTTGGTTTATTCTCCCTGCTGGGATTACGGTGATAAATTTCGTTTTCCTTTAACTCTTCGAAAGCAATTAAAGATGGTTTTGGCATCCTTTCATAAAATTTCGAAATTTCGATCTGTTCCCTGTTTTCGAAAATTTCCTCCAAATTATCGGTGTAAGATGCAAATTCCTGCAGCTTTTGATTCAACTCTTCCTTTAATTCAGAAGAAATCTGATTTGCTCTTTTTGCCAAAATCATCACAGTTTCGTAAATGTTACCTGTTTCCTGTGTTAACACTTCCAAATCACGTGAAATTGTGGACGGTGCAGCTTTTGTTTTTTTGTAATCCATATTATTAATTAATTGTTGTTTCGCCTTCTTTGTAATTTAACATTTGTGAAGTTGTTTTATAAAATTTCTCAGCTTCTTTTATGTGTTTGCTTTCAGGAAATTCATCGATAAATGTAAAGTATTCATCGAGAGCACTCGAAAGCCGTTCCTGCCTCTTATCAAATACACTGCCAATTGCCAGCATATATTTCGATTCGAGTAGCATAAACATTAACTCTTCCCTGTATTTTGTATCCGGATGTTGGCTTAAACTACTGCTTAATGCAATAACTGCCGCTTTGTAGTTATTAAAATCGTAATACAATTTGGCACTTAAATATGATTTATAAACCAGTTTATCGTTCATTTCATCAATGAGTCTGTTGGCCTCATCAACCCTATCGTTAAACGGATAAAGATTGACATAAAGTTGCAGCGCGTCGATGGCTTCATGTGTTATGGTTTGATCGAGCCGGGCTTTTGGTGACATTAAATAGGAACAATACCCATCCATAAAATAAGATTCCTCTGCATGTTCACTCATCGGAAACTCTTTAATTAAAGTTTTAAAATAGTGTCCGGCCATCAGATAGTCGTTCTGACCAATCATGCTCTTTGCATAGTAGTAATATACTTTATCTGCACGGTTGGTTCCACGGTAAATACCTACCAGTTCCTTTAACAAAGTTCCCGATCTTACATATTCTCCGTCTTCGTAATATTCAATGGCTTTTTTGTATTTATATTCGTAATCGGTGCTTTTTACAATTTTGTTGTAACTCCCGCATGAACTTAAAATTACCGTTAACAGAATCAGTGCTGAATTAAAAAATCTCATTTTCATTAACATGGCGCAAAAATATACTTTTTTTATATACCTGAAATGATTTCATCAGTTAAATTTAAACGTATTTATCGTTAAATTGTTTTTCGTAGCTTATTCATTTATAGTTTTATACGCATAATATCAACTTTGAAATCGTCGCGAAAATAGAAATGATTACAGAAGATAAAAATAGTTTTTAGCATAATTTAACAGGTTTGTACGAAATTTAAAAAAGTTTACATTTGCACCGAAATAATCACAAAAAATTTACAACGTGGATATATTTAATAAATTCAGGGCTAACCAGGGCGAAATTGGTCAATACAGAAAACAAATTCACGGATACTTTACTTTTCCGAAACTGGAAGGTGAAATTGGGCCAAGAATGAAATTCAGGGGTAAGGAAGTTTTAAACTGGAGTTTAAACAATTATTTGGGGTTGGCTAACCATCCTGAAGTTAGAAAAGCCGATGCTGAAGCTGCTGCTCAATATGGAATGGCTTACCCAATGGGTGCCCGCATGATGTCGGGACAAACTGTAAAACACGAAGAACTGGAACGCGAACTGGCTGCTTTTGTTGGTAAACCCGATGCTTTTCTGCTCAATTACGGTTACCAGGGAATGGTATCGGTTATTGATGCTATTTGCGGCAGAAATGATGTTGTTGTTTATGACGCGGAATCTCACGCCTGTATTTTAGATGGTGTTCGTTTGCACATGGGAAAACGTTTTGTTTTTTTACATAACGACATGGACAGCCTGCGCAAACAGTTAGGTCATGCCACTAAACTTGCTGAAAAACAAAAAGGCGGAGTACTGGTAATCACAGAGGGCGTTTTCGGTATGGCAGGCGACATGGGCAAACTCGACGAAATTGCAGCTCTGAAGGACGAATTTGAATTCCGTTTACTAGTTGACGATGCACACGGTTTTGGAATGATGGGAAAAACGAGTGCCGGAACCGGCGAACATTTTGGTGTTCAGGACAAAATAGACCTTTACTTTGCCACTTTTGCAAAAGCGATGGCTGGAATTGGTGGTTTTATTGCCTGTGAAAGTGATATTTGCTATTATCTTCGCTACAATATGCGTTCGCAAACATATGCAAAATCGTTGCCAATGCCAATGGT
>DATITY010000145.1:0-3877 GCA_035467235.1 Draconibacterium sp.
GGAACCCTTAAAATGAAAAATTCGAAAATAGTTGCTTCACGAAAACTGGACGCCTATTTTTACTACATTTTGGGAAAAGATTTGCCTTTTGACGGGCATTACGAAAGCCTTCAAAAAGCCCGGGAATGGGGTTTTAAAATCTCGGAGGCAACAGAAATCTGCAAAAATCTGGATGAAGTTTTTGCTTTTCTGAAGAAATGGGATACTGAAAGGCATAAATATCCGGTGGCAACCGACGGTGTTGTTATAAAAGTGAATTCCAAAAAACTGCAGGACAACCTTGGATTTACAGCCAAATCACCACGCTGGGCAATCGCCTATAAATTTCAGGCTGAAAATGTTTCAACTGTTTTGAAATCAGTTTCATACCAGGTTGGGCGCACCGGTGCAGTTACGCCAGTGGCCAATCTGGAACCGGTGCAAATTGCCGGAACCGTTGTAAAAAGGGCGTCACTGCACAATGCCGATATTATTCAAAATCTTGGGTTGCATTTGGGCGACACCGTTTTTGTTGAAAAAGGCGGCGAAATCATCCCGAAAATCACAGGAGTTGACGAAACCAAACGCCACCCGATGTTTCAGCCGGTAAAATTTATTGAAAACTGCCCTGAATGCGGTACAAAACTGAATAGAACTGAAGGCGAAGCAGCATTTTACTGCCCCAACGAAGATGGTTGCCCGCCACAAATTAAAGGAAAAATGGAGCATTTTGTCAGCCGGAAAGCGATGGATATTGATGGATTGGGGGAAGAAACCATTGGATTGCTTTATGATATGGGTCTCGCAAAAAATATTACAGAACTTTATGAATTGAAAAAAGAACAATTGGCTGGTCTGGAACGGATGGGCGAAAAATCGGCGCAAAGAATTCTGGATGGTTTGGAAACTTCGAAAAAAGTGCCGTTCGAAAGGGTTCTGTTTGCGCTTGGAATCCGGTTTGTTGGAGAAACCGTTGCTAAAACCCTGGCCAAAAAGCTGCACAATATCGAAAATATTCAATTTGCAAAAAAAGAAGAACTGACTGAAATTGCTGAAATTGGCGAAAGAATCGCGGAAAGTGCGGTCGAATGGTTTTCGAAAGAGGAGCACATTCAACGCATTCAAAAGTTAAAGGAAAACGGGTTGCAGTTTCAACTTCATGAAGACCAGTTAGTGGGCAGAACCGATAAACTTGCTGGTCTTTCCATCATAATTTCAGGCACATTTGAGAAATATTCGCGCGATGAACTAAAGGAAATGATTGAAAAAAATGGTGGCAAAAATGTTGGGTCTATTTCAAAAAACACAAGTTATGTGCTGGCTGGGGAAAAAATGGGGCCGAGCAAACTTGAAAAGGCAAAACAAATCGGAGTAAAAATTATTTCAGAAGATGAATTTTTAAAAATGCTGGGGTAATAATAAACATTGCATAAAACAATAATTATTTTTGCGGCCACATGACAATCAAGGATATCAAAGAAAAAATAGCGCGAAGGAAACTAGCTAAAATTATCTCTGCAATCGACCGCAGACCTGTTTTCCCTGATATTAACAGGGTTAAAACCATTGGCGTTATCTGGCAACCCACGCAAAAAGAGGCTTTTCAATACCTGAAAAGTTATTTTAACCGTGAACAGGTTATTTTCAGAGGTTTTTGTGTATTCGAGGCAATTACAAATCCCCAACAGGATTCAAACACGCTCACGGTGCAAGACCTCGATTTCTGGGGATTGCCAAAAAAAGATAAGGTGGATGAATTTATAAACATCAGGTTTGAAGTTCTTTTCAATATCGCACTGGAAGATAACCTTGTACTCGATTATATTACAGCGCTTTCGCAGTCTCGTTTCAAAATTGGAAGTTCATCCGACACAAACAATTATTTTGACATGAATATTAATATTGGCGAAAACAGCGACCCGATGTATCTTGCCAAACAGCAAATTTTCTATCTTGCGCAACTTAATAAAAAATAATTGAATGAATCAGCTATTTAAAGGAGCTGGAGTGGCATTGATAACTCCGTTCACAAATAAAAATCAGGTAGATTACAAAGCGCTTGAAACCATTATTGAAAACCAGGTCCAAGGAGGGATGGACTACCTCGTTGCGCTGGGAACAACAGGCGAATCAACAACACTTACTGCCGAAGAAAAATTGAATGTGATTAAATGTTCAAAAGAGAATTCAGGAAAATTACCTGTAATTGTTGGCATGGGCGGAAACGACACTCAAGCGATAATAAATCAGATTAAAAATACAAATTTAGAAGGTGTCAGCGGATTACTGATTGTGACACCTTATTACAACCGGCCATCGCAGGAAGGCATGTTCAGGCATTACAGCGCAATTGCAAATGAAAGTCCGCTGCCAATTATACTTTATAATGTACCATCGCGCACCGGCGTAAACCTTGAAGCAGAAACCGTTGTCAGACTTGCGGAAGCTTCTGATAAAATTGTTGCTGTTAAAGAAGCATCGGGAATTATGTCGCAAATTGCAACCATTGCCAAATACACACCCGAAAATTTCACCATGATTTCTGGCGATGATGTATTGGCGCTGCCCACGACAACCATCGGTGGAAAAGGTTTGATTTCGGTGATTGCCAATGCATTGCCGGGAAAGGTCAGCAGCCTGATGCACTTTGCACTGAAAGGAAATTACCCGGAAGCAACAAAAATTCATTTTGAGATGATCGACCTTTTTAAGCTTATTTTCAAAGAAGGAAATCCGGGCGGAATTAAAGCGTTGATGCATTTTCAGGGAACCATCGAAAATGAATTGCGTTTGCCACTTTACAAAATCAGCGACACTACTTATAACGAAATTAAAGAAGCCTATCTCAAACTGAAATAAAAGTATAAACAGTTCGTTATTGATAAAAGAGGAAAAATATTCAGCAAATTTTTCCTTTTTTTATTTTAAGATTTCTATTTTGCGGAAAATTTAATTCTTGCTGATAATTATTTTCTATTCAGCTATAAAAATGGATGCATGAAGAAAACCGGAATTATTGGATTTATTGGAGCTGTTTTACTGGTATTATTTGTATCAGGGCAACAGCATATTCAATCCGTTCCCGAAATTTTACCAAAACCCGATTCCCTTGCGACAGAATCAATTCCCGAGCAACTCGACATTGAAGAGATAATACAGGAATACGACAGCCTGATTACTGCTGAAATAAAAGCTTCGGGAACTGTTGGGGCAGCCGTAGCAATTACTTATAAAAACCAGGTTGTATTAATGAAATGTTTTGGCCTGAGAAAATCGGGAACAAAAGATTCAATCAACGAAAACACCATTTTCAGACTGGCATCGGTTTCGAAACCTATATCGGGAGTATTGGCAGGTATGCTTGCCGAAGAACAAATTATATCTCTCGACGATAAAGTTATAGATTACATTCCCGGGCTTCGGCTAAAAAACCAAACGCTTACAAAGGAATTAACTGTCAGAAATTTGCTGACTCACACCACCGGACTCACGGCTCACGCTTATGATGATTTGGTTGAGCAAAAGGTTCCTTTAAACCAGATTATGAACCAACTGTACCTTGCCAATGCCGCGTCAAATCCCGGTCAGTTGTATGCATACCAGAATGTAATGTTCAGTTTATTCGATACCATTGTAGCGTGCAAAACAGGCAAACATTACTGCGATGTTTTAAAAGAAAAATTGTTTGTTCCGTTTGGAATGAATGATGCTTGCACCGGATTTGAATCATTCAGAAACAATGATAACAAAGCCCTGCCCCATTTGGGAACAACTCCAATTAAGATGAATGATCGTTATTACAACACAATTCCGGCAGCCGGTATAAACGCCAGTATTTCTGATATGAAAAATTTTCTTCTCACTTTGTTAAACGATTCAACTTCGGTAATTAACAACC
>DATITY010000146.1:0-6898 GCA_035467235.1 Draconibacterium sp.
ATCGACCTTTCTGTACTAAAACAACAGCTTAACGTTCACTTCGATTTCTTTAAGTCGAATGTAAATAATCTGATTATTAGCCAGGAACTTCCAAAAACATACGGTTACACCAATTATTTTGACAATGGTGGTAAACTCGAAGTAACAGGATTAGAAATTTCTGCTGATTCCCGTTTACAATTCAGCGAATTAATCTGGACTTTGGGAGGTTCTGTAAGCAAAGAACTGACTAAAATTAAAAGTCTCGAATTCATTGATCCAAATACTACCAGTATTATTACCACAATAGATGCAGCTCAGTTTATTACATCTGAAGGAAATGCGATAAATGCATATTACGGTTACAAAACCAATGGGCTGATTTCAGGTGCTGAAGCAGGTAAGATAATGGGACCAAACGGAGTTATGATGCAGGAAGGTGATATTAAATTTGTGGATAATGGCGATAACATTATAAACGAAAGCGACAAAACCATCATCGGGGATCCAAATCCGGAGCTTTTTGGTGGTATTTTCACTGCATTGGCATACAAAAATTTTGAACTGTCTGCCATGTTCAATTATTCCGTTGGTAATGATGTATTCAACTACGTGAGGTACAAAACCGAATCCATGAGTGAATATGCCAACCAGTCAACAACAGTTCTCGACAGATGGACACCATCCAATACCACTGCAACTTTACCAAGAATGGCTTACGGAGATCCTTCGGGAAACACAGCGTTTTCAGATCGCTGGATTGAAGATGGTTCTTATCTTCGCCTTGGCCAGTTAACATTAAACTACAATCTTCCTCCCATACAAAATTTCGTAAAGGGAGTCAGTATTTATCTTACTGCCACAAACCTGTTTACTTTAACAAAGTACTCAGGATACGATCCTGATTTCAGTTATATGAACAATCCTTTTTACATGGGAGTTGATTATGGTAAGATGCCACAAACCCAATCGTTTATTATTGGCTTAAAATTAGACTTATAACAGGTAAAACTTAGAAAAATGAAAAACAGATCACGAATAACACCATACTTGCCGGCTATCATCAGTATAATTTTGGTTTTAAGTTACGGGTGTAAGGACGAATTCTATGATGTAAATGTCGGGGACAGAATTACTCCTGACCAGCATTACCAATCATTGATCGACGCTAATGTGTCGCTACAGGGAGCCATTATTCCATTGCAGGATGCAATGCCAAAATTAATTATGCTCGATGGATTGCGTTCGGATATGATGGAAGTTACACCTAATGCAGATTCGTATTTAAAAGATATCCATTACCAGATGATTTCGGCAAGCAATCCACTTGCCGATCCCTCAGACCTATACAAGGTTATTGTTAATGTGAATGAAGTTCTTGCCAATATTGACGGCATTGCTGAAAAAGACAAGGATTACGATGCTCTTACTGCCTATACCTATAAAGGAGCTTTAATTGGAATGCGGGCCTGGACATACCTGACACTGGTACGTTTATATAACAAAGCAGTTTATATCGACGATAATCTGACTTCATTACCAGAAAATCTTACTCAAAATGTTTTAAGTAAAGAAGTTATTCTTGATACACTTATCAATCAGTTGGAAACCTACTTTGAATCAGAATACACAACTACAAAATATACAGAGTTAAGGATTCCTCATTACGTGAATAACAAAGCGCTTTTGGGAGAATTGTATCTCGAAGTGGGCAGATTCTCAGAGGCCGCCACGTATCTTAAACTTGCCTGCGAAAGTTACGGGAATCAGACAGCAATGCTAAAAGTCGACAGAACCTATCAAAATGCTGCATGGGGAGCCATTTTTCTGAATGCGGAATCAAACAATATTGAGAATATTTCTGCTATCCCGTATTCAAGGGCTGAAGCCCAGTTCAATCCTCTTGCAGATTGGGTTGGATATAACTATCAGTATTTGGTTAAACCATCCACTATTTTAGTCGATTCGTTTATAGCACAGGTGGATGCAGCCGGAATGCAGGGTGATTTATACAGAGGATCTTTTACTATTGGAGCCGAAATCACAGAGTGGACCTCTGATACAACTTATAACTATGAAGCATATATTACCAAGTATGCAGTAGATCCAACGGATCCTTCCAGTTCTGATATTATAATCTCGAGGGCAGCCGATATTCATTTAATGCTGGCCGAAGCATACAACCGCATAGGTGATGAAAAATCGCAGAAATATGCACTGACACTTTTAAACCAGGGCTTTAATAAAGAAAACCCCAAACCTGCAGAATTTGCCAGATGGGCAAATAACCTTGGTATCAGGGGAAGGGCTTACCTTAAATCGAGAGTGGTTCCTGATTCGCTTAGCACCGATTCGGTTACTTTGGTTATTGAAGATATGATTATCGCAGAAAGGGCACTGGAACTGGCTTTTGAAGGAAAACGATGGTTCGATTTGGTGCGTATTGCCGAACGCAGAAATGATCCTGCTTTTCTGGCCGATAAAGTTGCCGCCAAATTTGCCGGAACAAGCCAATATGAGGCAATACGAAATAAATTAATGAATCCGGCAAACTGGTATTTACCGTTTGAATAAAATTGATTTGAAATTTATATATTGAATGGCTGCAGGAAACTGACAGCCATTCTTTTTTAAAACGAATTGATGGCGACTGGAAATCTTTTCTTTCCACAATAACAGACCAGATAATTTATAGCTCTAAAAACAACACCGCAGGTAACGATTGTCAACAGCGCAGGTGACAAATCACAACACAGCAGGTAACTATTGTCAACAGCGCAGGAGACAAAGCACAACACAGCAGGTAATTTTTCCACAGGACAGGAGAGCGAAGTTGAAATCAATACATACGAAAGAATATTGAATCAATTCAAAATGTTGGGGGAAATTTATTTTTATTCAACAAAAACCTTATTTTTAGTTTTCAACCTTAATAGCCAGGTCATTAATCAGTCATCTTCTACCTTATCCACCTTATTTTTCAATGTATCCTGATAATGTTTTAAAAATTGCTCATATTCATCAGCAAAACTATGTTTCCTATGGTGTTCAGGTTGACTTAAAATATATTTACAAACCTTATCAACATCAGACTTTGAAACAGAGAATGCTGATGCCGATTGTTGCCAACTGAAGGGGCCTAATCCAAGTTTGTTCTCATTAATAAACTTTTCTGAGCTATCTGCAATAATAGTGGACAGCTCTTCTTCAGATACAGAGGGGGAGCGGGATACAAGAAAATGAACATGTTCGGGATTTGCAAAAATTGCATAAAGTTTTGATTCATTTTTATTCACAATTCCGGTAATGTATTTTTCAATTCTTACACGGTTTTTTTCTGGAATAATACGTTTCCTTCCGAAAGCCGTGAGCACGAAATGTGTGTATAAATTGTTAAATTCTATCTTCATATGTAAGGTAAATAAGGTTTAAATTTTTATTTAGCTATTGGCTGCTACTAAGGTTTCAAAGAATAAAAATAATGTTTTTATTACTCAAAAATGAACTCCGTTCAGCTAAAACCTTATTCTTTTAAATGTTCACCACAACAATGTTATGTGAATCAGAATATTGAATCGTCAAACGGTGTATCGTCCGGGATGAGACCAGGTGCAACGAACCGGAATTATACCGATTTAACAACAAATGCCGCAGTAAAAGCTTATTAGTTTCATTTTAGCAAGCTTTAATTACATACAGGTAATGAATTTCTAAAAACCAGTAATTGCATTTTCAAAACCAGTAGTTATTTTCTAAAAACAAGTAATTATTTTCTAAAAACTCATTTGTAGCCTATTACTCAAGGCTTAATCAGAATTATATCTGGCGGGTATTCTTTAATCAGGTAAATAAGGTTTATTTTTCTGTGTTGACTTTTCTATTAAGGTTGTGAACAAAAATAAGGTTCTTTAAAAAACAAAAAAACCTTATTTTCAATATGTTAACCTTAGTAGAAAATAATACCATCTGATTTTAACCTTATTCACCTTATTTTTCATCAAAATAAAATCTAATCAAAAAGTCCAATGAACTTCGCCACTTTCTAACTGAGCAAACAAATTGGTATCTTATTCATAAACAAATATATAACCCGCTATTTTATAAAATAGCATTACTGTAATAAATCGTTGATAAATATCGGAACTTAAAGGTCTCAATTTTCAGCAAATCTGACAGTTTCCGAAGGCACTGTGCGCATTTTTATTCCTGTATATATTCTGAAAAAATGATTCTTACAAATAAGTTTGCTTCGCAATAATGCACAAAAAAGGCTGCCTCGCAAGAGACAGCCTTTTTAAAATATTCAGTAAAATATCTATTTTACAAACTTCACTACCGCGTTATTCGCTTTTACAAAATACAAGCCTTTTGTATAGCGGCTAACATCGAAAGTATGTTGTGTTCCAACAACATTAACTTCGTCCATCTTAACACCAACGCTGTTGTAAATGGCTACAACTGCATTTGGAGTTGTAAGATTAATGTGCAATTTATCAACTGCCGGATTTGGATATACTTTAAACGACTGCATGCTGTTCTGTGCAATTGCTGTAGGTAATAATGCCATATCAGCTTCGCTAATCACCGAAACATTGTCAATATAAACAGTACTTGCCGATGCAAAATTTCCAAGGAAAAACGCAATCTGCTGAACCGTATTTGGCAAAATTTGATCGAAATTGACATGTAGTGTATATTTCTTAGGTTCGGTGGTAATATCTACAATCCAGTCTGAACGTCCTATTAGTCCACCTCCGATTGCTTCGGGGTCAGTTGATGCACCATATCTTGCATTTCCATTTGGAACATCTTCAAAGTCAATATTAATTGATCTTTCAACATCAGCCCAGGCGGTAAAATTTACAACATAATCAATATTTGGTAATCCTGTTAAATTTTTCTGGATAAACTGATATCTCCAGGTATCGACAGTACCAGCAACAGGATTATGAACAGAAACTCCTTCTACAACTGAATGTGCGGGTGAAGCATCTGTCCAGCCTTCCCAGTATTTTGCTGTAACACCATCGGTATTTAACATTTCAAATTTACCATTCTTCACAATGTTTAAGTCGTCTTCTGTAATAACCTGCCCACTGATTTGAACATCTACTGATTTTTCAATAAATTCATCATAAGACTTTGCTGTAACTGTAACTGTACCATCGAGTACAGCAGTAAGCAATCCTGTGCTGCTTATAGTGGCCCTGCCTGTACTTCCTTCGGCAGGAGCAACGCTCCATTTTAATGTTTTGTTGGTGGCGTCTGCGGGAAGAACCTCGGCTCCTATTTGCAGTGTACCATTGTCTGTGGTTATTGCACCACCGGTAAGAATGATGTCATCAACATCAATTACTTCACTTTGATCTTCAATGATATAAATGCTGTCTATAAAAATCCTTGGAGTTTCCTTACCAACCTGAAAGTTAAAGTCTTGCAAAGTTGTTTCTTTCATTTTGCTAAAGTTTACAAGTATTTTGTAAACCGTTGGCTCAGTTGTTAAGTTAACAGTCCAGGTTTTATCACTCCATTCCGGGGTAGATACAACTGGTTCAGCATAAGCATCCCACTGAGCACCATCATTATAGGCATCTTCAAAAATCAATGGCAATGTTCTATCCTCTGTAGCCCATGCTTTGAATGAAACAATATAATTCAAGTCTTTAAGTTCAAACGGAATATTAGTCCTTTGATAGAGTTTATAATCCCATGGATTTGTAAGAACCTCTGCAGGTCCAAACTCGAGAACACCATCAGTAACTACTGCATCACTCCCAACTGTCCAATCTACAGGTGCACCAGTTGCTGTTACATTATCAAAATTGCCATTCTTTATATAACTTAACTCAATTACTGAAGCTGTCTGCCCGGTAATAGAAACGGTAATTTCATTTGATTCGATAAATAAATCCAGCGATGTGGCATAAATTTTAACTACTTCGTCAACTACAGGAGTAAGCAATCCGGTAGAACTAATTTTTGCTTTGGCAGCACTGCCATCCGTTCTCGAGATAAACCACTTTAATGTTTTAACTGTGGCATCTTCCGGAAGAACTATGGCATCGATTTGCAAAGTTTGGTTATCTACTGTAATGTCGCCGTCAACACTAATGGTGATTTCATCCACATTAACAGTAGCAGCTGCTCCTTCGAAAGTAATAAGGCCTGCCTCGTCCATATTATTCCATGATTCATTAATTGTTCCAACATTCGCACAAACTGCCCTGTTACGTACCGGAGCATTTGGAGTTTCTGTTACATCGTTGTCAACAATTGTAATATCAAATCCTAAGGCATTGGATATGTCTGCTGGCCCACCATCACCATTTATCAATTTTGAGAAAGGCACGTAATACTCAGCAACATAATTTGGGTCATAAACCATGTAAGCATAAATAACACCATCAGTCCTTGTGGTTGCTTTGCCCTCCAGTAAATCGGCAAGAATGTCCTGAGCAATTTGGTAATGTCCGTTTCCACCACCATTTCCATCTGTCATTGGTCCTAATCCATCCACCAGATTGAAATTTGTATCAAAGTAAATCTCCGGGTGGTCATACCTGTATGCATCACCAGTACCAATATATCTTGGCACAAAAACATCATCGGTAACCGTTACCAGGATATAAATTCCATCCTCATCATATAAAGCACGCCAGTTTGTTTCACCTGGTTCACCAACAGTTGGTGTTTCGCCGGTGTAAGGTCTGTCAATGTCGTAAACATTGGCATTATCCCAAACACCTTCATCCATAACCCCATCAATAACTGGTTTTACTGTGGTTTTCTTAATTTCGCCCTCAGGCTGCTGTGCAAAAGCAGCAAACACGAACATTACACTTAAAATTAAAGTAAAAATTTTTCTCATAATCTCAGTTTTAAATTAATAATTATTATTGTTTTAGAAATTTTTAAATCT
>DATITY010000147.1:0-4893 GCA_035467235.1 Draconibacterium sp.
ATTGAGCTTGTCATTCTTTTTTAACTTTTTCAATTTTCCTTTTTCAACTTTTGTTCGCCTGAAGAAATTTGTCCATTTATCGAAATCGCGCACATAGCTGATTCCGACTCCGGTTTCAACAAACTGGCCGTCAATATCGCTTTCGTACTGGTTTTGCCTGAATCCCTTCAAACGGTAACGGCCATCTTTGGTGAGTTTATATTCCAGCACAACATCGCTGGCAATGTCGCTGGCCGAATTTTGTTTTGCCTTTACACCTTCTACTTCAAGCGTTCCGCCGAGTTGAACACTTAACCTTTCATTGAAAAGTTGTTTCTTTAAACCAATGTCAACCTGGGTTCTGCCTTGTGCTTCTCCGGTTTCAAACTGGTTGTACGATTGTATATCGAAATTTAAATCAACACCGGGCAGCACTTTCGACGACCACTGATTTAATTGTTGCGATAACAGTTTACCCACTGTTGCAGGGACAAAAGTTGATGTTCCGCCACCGGCGTCGGATTGCAGCGGATTTTCCTGTATAAACCTGCCTAAAACCAGCAATGCGAAAACCTGTTTGTTTAATGCCGATGCATCTTCGTTTAATAATGTCAGTTTTTGATTCACGGCCCCATTTAAAATCCCTTTGTCTTCGGGACGAAGTTGTATTTCGAAGCCAATTTCGGGGTGTAAAATATCTCCCTTTAATTTAAGGATGACCAAAAAGAGGTGCCGTTCCTTGTACGCGTTTCTGTCGGTTTTAGTGAGGCCCGCCATTTGGTCGGCCATCAAGTCAATTGGAGAAGCCCGCACAGAGTAGATTGCATCGATATCTACCTCGGCTTCCATCGGATCGCCATTCCAGATGATGGTACTTCCTTTATCAATTTCAAATGTTCTTTTTATTAACGATTCAAGCGAAACCAGGTAACTGCCGTCGTTTAAATTGTAAGCGCCGGTGAGGCTCATTTGTCCGCTTCTGTCCATGGTGAAACTTAACGCTGCTTCGCCTCTCACTACAAGCGAATCGGTTGAAGAAGGATCCAGTAATAACCGCAATGTTGCCTCTTTGTCGATCTCAATAACCGAATAAACATCAAACCCGGTTAGGTTTGTTTTTTGTATTTGTTTGTTGTTTTCCCTCATTAATATCGGATGCAGTTTTTGCTTGTTGTCAAACTCAATAACTCCTTCTCCTTTGTTGGTAGTAAGTCTATCTTCGGGAACTGCAAATGTAAAATTGGAACCCTTTTTCATTTTTATGGTTGCGTTGACAACCGGGAGCGCGATTGGTCCGGTAACATCGATTTCACTGTCGATGATCATTCGTCCGAAGAATACTTTATTATCCTTTGCTGTGGTGTTGAACAGCAAAAAATCGTTGGCGGAAACCGATAAATCAAAAGCAAAATCCGTGAAATGGTTCATGTTTACTGCTCCGTTAATTACAGCAGTATTCTGGGAAACATCATAAATAGTGAAATCATCAAAATAGATTCCGTCTTTTTTCAACTGGAAATATTCATCCTTTATTTCCAAACGGTTGTTCAGCGCCGCAGGCGTAATAAATGCATTTTTGAAAATAAGTTCTCCTGTTATTACTGGTGAAGTGGAATTCCCTTTAACCAAAAAGTTTCCACTCAGATTTCCGGAGGCTTCAGTAATGGTGCCCATCGAAAACGCCTGAATTGTTTTTAACGAAAGCGATTGGATGTCGGTCGTCAGTGAAATTGAATTGTCGCCACCCTTGGCGATATAATAACCTTTTGTTGTCAAATTATTTTCAGTACCCGATAAATTCAAATCGATATTGAATTTTTCACGGGTGGGATTCTCCGCTTTTACCGTTAAATTTCCAATTGGTATGCCGCTGACAAACAGGTTCGCAATTTTGGCGTCGGCAATCAAACCATACGAATCGTTAACCCGTTTCAACAGCGCATTCCCATCAACAGTTCCTTTTACAAAACTTGTATCTTTTTCAATGATTCCTGAAATGTCTTCGAGTTTGAAATTCCTGATTTCCACGTTCAAATCGTCGTTGAACCGGTCATTCACAGAAGCGATGTTGACCTCACTTCCGGTTTTATTCATAAAAAGATGGTGTATTAAAAATCCCTGGTTACCGAATTCAACGTAATTATCGGCTGCAATATCCCATTGTTTATCCGCCAGATAAAAACCGGCCGGATCGAGCGCCATCCTGAAGTTTTCGCCATCCTTTGTAATTTCGGTGCTGATTAAAAGTTTCTTGTTTTTCTTTTCGTCAACAGATGAAATGGTTGTATTTATTTTGTTATCAGCCAGTTTTCCATCTATTAAAAAATTCTCCAGTTTAATTTGGGCATTTGAAACCGCACTGCTTGATATTTTATAATTCAATTCACCCGGATTCGAATTCACATCAAATTCAAAGTCCTTGATTTCGGTAGTTCCATAAACGATTTTTTTCATTTTTGCATTGATTTTCAGATCGTTTTTTTCGCTGTCGAAATATCCCTGAATAATTCCCGGCTCAAATTCTTTTAATTGTGGCAAAAGAACCTGGGAAAGAAGCGGATGGTTGTGAAGTTGAATCTCGAATTTGAAATCTGACGATTCATTATTTTTCTCCAATTGCTGGCCATTTTTAAACGGAAAATAAATTTGAACGAAATTGTTCAACTGCGCAGAAATGTCGGCAGGAGAAATGGTTCCGGAATACTTTACGCCAACCAGCGCACTGCTGAAGTTGATTTCACTTTTTCGGGTTTCATTCACCGAAGCAAACAGCAGCGAATCGAGTGTGTATGTTTCTTCTCCCTGCGCAATAATCATGTTGGTGATTGCCGCACTGCCATTCAGTTTTTTTACAGTTCCACCCTTCAGATCCGCTGCTGCAACCAAAGCTATTCTGATATCATTTTGTGTAAAATGAAGTTTTTGAAGATCGGCTCCCAGCACATTCAACCTGAATTTAATGCGCTCCTTGTCGGGATTGATGCTCACCAAACCTTCAAAATCGAAAACGGCATTTTCATCATTCAAATTCATTTTGCCTTCGAACTCCTGTCCGCTGATATTCCCATCGACATTGAAATTGTGATACGTGTATTGATACAAATAAATCTGTGAAATTTCAGCCTTGATTTTTGCTGCGACTGTGTTTTTATCCAGCCCGTGGCCACTGGTTTCCGCCGTTAACGAAACGGGGCCATACATCACCGTATCCTTTAATAATTTGCCCAAATCGAAATTTGTTGTGTTTACTTTTCCGGTGAAATTTTCACTTTTATCAATAGTTGCAGAAAGTTGTGCATCACCAAAACTGCTGCCTGCAATCACTGTGGTTTCGAAAGACTTTGCCTCTCCTTTAAAAGCAATCTGAAGATTTATATTTTCGGGCAGATTTATATTTTTAGGAATCGAGTCTCCGGCCATCAGTTCCATGTCTTTCTTTCCTGAGATTATTATGAGGTTAGGGAAATTGTAAGTTGCAGTCTTTGCGTCGGGCAATCCACGGATATTGAAATCAGTTTCCACAACCGTATTTGTTCCGGTTTTAATGAACAGGTTTTTACCGGTCAGGTTATTTAGCGGGCCATTCACAGCGCCGGACATGGTTGTAATGTTGGCCGGATTTTTAAAGAAAGGTTGTTTGTTGAGTTCAGCATTGAAATAAAGCACATCAGGATTTTTAAGACTGACTTTTCTCATCACAAGGTTCAGGTTGCTGAATTGCAGTGAATCGGTAAAATTTGCCAATGAAGTAAATTCGACATGAAAATCGGCATCGATGGAAGAGTGGGGGGTTTTAAGTTTTAGCTTGTCAGCAGTTATTGAATATTGATCCATGCTGAAATCGGTTTCCAAACTGTTGACTACAAAGTGATTCTGGTTGATTGCACTCAGGTTTTTGACTGAAATTTTTGTAAGTTCCGAATCATAATAAAAATTAGTTGCTTCGAACGTTAATTGAGCGAGTTCCAAATGTTTTCCGTCAAATTCATTCGTTAATTCCGGGCCATCTCCAACTTTGTAATCAAGCATGTTGTTTTCAGCATCAAGTCGATTCACCGTAACTTTCCAGTTGCTTTTCCCGGGAGAATTAGAACCTGCAACGATTTCAGGCACAAATGTGTGATACCGGATATCGCTTTCCGACAAATTGATGTAGTCAAAAGTTATCTTTTCATTTTGAACATCTACCAAACCTTTTTCCAGTTTTATATGGTCAATTTTTGTGTTGACAGACAGATAGTTAACCGAATCGGTATAATTTACCGTCGAATTGATGAGCTGAAGTTTTTGAGCAATTATGGTTGGTAAAATTTTTCCTGATTTTTCTTTTTGTGCATTTGCCGGTTCACTTGTCTGAACAATTAAATTGAGGCCCTCCAAAACCAATTCGTTAAACTGGTAAAGCGGTTTTTTAGGGGAAAATTCTTCCACACTGAATTCCGACTTTTGGATTACCGCGAAAACATTAATTCCCGAATAAACATCGTTGTAAGTAAACCTGATGTTTTTTAAATATACATCGTCGAGGCTGAAGGTCCATTTGGAAGCCTTTAAAGTATCGGTTTGCGTCTGTTGGGTTGAATCGGCGAATGAAGCAATCAGAAAATTGTAATTGAACAAAGGATCGGTTTTGGTGCTGTGCAAATTTAAGACGGCATCATTGAGTGAAACGGTGCTGATGGCTATTTTACCTGTGATTAAGCCATAAAGTGCAATATTAATTTTCGCTGAACCGGCATATATTAAGGTGTCCTTATTTGTGTCTTCCAGAAAAAGACCTTCTATAACCACTGTTTTCGGAAATTTGATGCTGATATTTTTTATCTCAATTTTAGTATTGGTTTTTTTGCTTACAAACGAAGTAGCAGCATCAACTATCTTGTTTTGAACGGCAGGAATGTGAACAAGACCTGC
>DATITY010000148.1:0-3342 GCA_035467235.1 Draconibacterium sp.
CAACAATGTAATTTCTGTTCCCGTGAATTCGGTATTTAAAGAAAACGGGCTAAAATACGTGTATTTAAAAACGCAGGACAACATCAGAAAACAGGAAATAAAAACCGGTTTTGAAAACGAAACCTCTGTTCTTGTTGAAGAAGGATTAAAGGAGGGTGATTTGGTAGTACTTGAACCACCTTTGGAGAAAGTGGAACTGGCGGTAAAATAAAAAAAACAGGCTGCCCTTTTGAGCAGCCTGTTTAGTTATATTAAATTCAGATTATTAATAACCAGGATTTTGTTGGTCTCTTAAAGTAGGATTTGCATTCAATTCCACCAGCGGAATTGGCCATACAAATTTAAAATCATCGTATGGTTTTGCGGCAACTCCGTAAGGCCCTGAATATTCAGTTCCCAATTCATAAGCTGCAGCAGGAGGAAAGGCATTAGCCAGTTTAGCCGGAATTCCGTTAATCGGGAAATGTGGGCAATGCTGCAACCTGTGGATATCGGGCCAGCGACGGCCTTCCAGGTTAAGTTCAATTCTGCGTTCAGCAAGGATTGCTTTCAAAAGAGCTACGTTATCAGCAAAATCAGATGCCTTGTAACTTTGAGTTGCTTTGTCAGCCAAAGCCCTGTCGCGAACCATATTCAGGTATTTTAATCCTTCTCCAACATTATTGTTGCGGGCGTAAGCTTCTGCTACATTTAACAAAACTTCAGCATAACGCATCATTGGAGAAGCATCGGTATAATTAGTATCATCCTTATACTTATTGGTATATTTTGCACCATTTGATGTGGTAAATACCATTTCCGGATCTTTACGTCTTTTATCATCGACCAGCCAATAGGAATTGCGCCAGATAATCGGGCTAATATTAACCAGCAATCTTCTTTTGTACTGAGATGCCAGTGCAGCATTGACTCCCGGATTGTTGGTAGCTGAACTTTCCATTCCAAAAATATATTCTGTATTGGTATAGTTGGCTGCAAAGCAAGTCCATGGTTCTGCACCCAATGCATATTCTCCTGCAAGTGCTCCGCCGGCAACAAGTTTAAGACCTTCTGTTAATACTTTGTCCATATCCCACATGTGCTGATAAATTCTGACTTTATATGCAACAGCTGCACCCTTTGTAGCACGGGTAATTTTTGCATTTCCAGTCCTTCCTGCTTTTAGCGGTAGGTTTGCTTCACAAAAATTGAGGTCATCAAGTATTTTTCCATACACAAAAGCAACTGATTCACGGCCTTTTTTGAATCCTTCCTCAACGGCTCCCTGTGTTGTAAAAGGCACATCATAATACGGAACACCCTGGTGTGTAGCTCCAGCAGTATGTTTGTACGGACGGGCAAACATCACCAATAATTCGTGATAAGCAGCAGCCCTTAAAAGTCTTGCTTCACCTTCGTAGGCTTTCGCAACTTCTGCTGTAATTGTTCCATCCGTTGCAGCTCTGTTCACACCTTCAATTATAATGTTACAACGATTAATCAACCGGTAAGTATCCTGCCAGTAGTATACGTTATTAGCAGTTGTTGGGTCGTAAGTACCTTCATAAGTAAACCTGTAAAAGGCTGCATTATTAACTGCATCTTCTCCGCGGCAATCGCCTTGTTCAACAAAAGCAGCTCCAAACGGATATCCACGAAAATCCGCACCATTAAAATAGCCGCGTTGTGCAGCCTGATACATACCCATTACTGAAAGTTCAATCAAAGCAGGTGTGGTAAAAGCCGCTGTTTCAGAAACCTGATTATAGGGTTCCAGTTCAATGATATCCTGACACGAAGATACAATGAGCACAAGCGACAGAAATGGCATAATTAACCATTTGCTAATTTTCCTATTCATTAAATTATATCTTTTCATATTATTTTTATTTTGAGTTATTAGACTAAAGTGTAAGGTTTAAACCCATTGTAAATGTCCTCTGCCTTGGTGTTCCATTAAAATCAACACCACCATTTTCCATCTCCGGATCGATACCTGTGTAATTTGTACCCATCCACAAATCCTGGCCCTGGGCAAAGATTCTCAGGTTATCAATTTTCATTTTATTCAGCACAGACTTAGGCAAAGTATATCCGATAACAATATTCTGCAATTTCAAGAAATCAGCCTTCTCTACGAAACGTCCGTTGGTTTGGTTGGAGATGTTTATGAAATTACCTGCCTGATAATAAAGTTTTGGTGTCCAGCCATCACCAGGTTCAGTTTCACTTTTCCAACGCCCTAAGATTTCACGGCTGTTATTGGTAAACGAATGCTGTGTTAAATCGTCGCGCGTGCGGTTCATAATGTAGTTACCCCCACTGAAACGAAACATCATGTTAAAATCAAAACCAGCATAAGTCAACTTGGTATTAACTGCTCCAAACCATGTTGGCAGCGAAGGTCCAAAGATTTTCTTATCGTTTGCGCTACTTAGTGTTGCAGCTTTTGATACGTCTTTTGGATTTGCCGAATCATAAACCTTATAGCTTGAAGTTGTGATATCGCCCTGTACAAGTGAACCATCTGTCTTCCGGTAGATTGGGTAACCGTTCGCCATGTTTACCCCAACATAATCATAACCGTAAATAGAACGGATAGATTCTCCTATACGAATGATTGTGTAATTATCAGGTAAAATCTCGGTTTGTCCTTCAAGTAACGATCCGATTTCGTTTTTTGCCAGCGTAAGATTTGCATCCACGCTCCACATCAGTTTTTCTTTGTTAATAATAACTGCCTCACCTGAAAATTCATGTCCCCAGTTTTTAAGCGCCCCAACGTTTTTGTTTACTGCATTACCCGGAACACCAAAAGATGGTGGTGTTGGTGCGGCAAGAATCAAACCATCCTGATCGTTCTGGTAATAATCGTATGAGAATTTATACCTTCCTTCATAAAACATCGCATCGAAACCAATATCAATTTTTTTACTGGTTTCCCATTTCAACTGGTCGTTACCCATCTGGGCAAAACCAATACCGTTGTAATCCGCATATTTTGCAGCTCCATATAATCCGGCATAAGGATAATTACCAATCGAAGTATTGCCTACTTCAGCATACGAACCTCTTATCTTCAAATCGGAGATAATGTTTTTAATTCCATCCATAAATCCTTCACGGGCAATATTCCAACCTGCAGAAAATCCTGGGAATACCCCGTATTTATTAACTTCAGGCAGAGAAGAAATACCATCGTAACGCACTGAGGCCTGAAGAAAATATTTTTCATCGTAATTGTAATTTATCCTGCCTGCATATGAGATAAATCCGTTTTCAGACAAACTACCTCCCGAATTTGCAGTTCCGTACGAACCTGAAATCAGGTTATACTGGAAGAATTCGTTGGAAAGATCGGTA
>DATITY010000149.1:0-3040 GCA_035467235.1 Draconibacterium sp.
CCATATTAAACGGACAGGCAATAAATCGTCCTTGGTTAAAGCACAACGAAATAATGGAAGGTGGAACATTAAAACTGCAAATGGGAGACCAGCCAAATAAAAACTGGGGTACTGATTATGGCTGGTATCAGGAAGAATTAAACCGCATGGGATTAGGGAAATGAAGTACAAAAAAATGATGAAAATGGTTTTTACAATTAGTTTATTGCTCCTTTTTTCTTTGGGAATTGAGGCGCAGGAACCGCAGAAAGTAAACAAGGATGTTAAGGAAATCATTTTTGTTTTCAAAACCCATTTCGACAATGGATATACCGATATGGCGGAGTCGGTAATTCAGAAATATTCGTCAACAATGATGGAACAGGCGTTGCTTACCCTCGAAAAAAGCCGCCAACTGCCCCCTGAAAGCCGCTTTGTATGGACTTTGCCTGCCTGGCCATTAACAAAAATTCTGGAAAGGTGCACCCCTGAAATGAAACCTGAAATTGAAGCTGCAATTCGTGATGGTTGGTTTGCTTTTCACAGTTTGCCATTCACTTTGGAAGTCGAATCCGGCGATCCCGAAGTATTAGTCAGGTCGCTTACTTTTGCCGCCGATCTTTCAAAAAAATACAATCTGTCGCTTCCTTGCGATGCAAAATTTACCGATGTTCCCAGTCATTCGTGGTTTTTGCCAACGCTGTTAACCAACGCAGGAATAAAAATACTTCACCTGGGATGCAATCCTGTATCAAGCAGTCCCAACGTACCATTAATATTCTGGTGGCAGGGCCCCGATGGTTCCAAATTAATGACCATTTACTGGGGCAGGGATTATGGTACAAGCCTGGTACCCGATTCAACATGGAAACATAAAACATGGCTCGCCATTGTTCATACAGGCGATAATCAGGGGCCTCCTTCGCCCAAAGATGTAGAAGAGGTATTGAGCAAAGCCCGGAAACTGGCTCCGAATGCAAAACTCAGGATTGGCCGTATTTCAGATTTTTATGATGCAATTATGAAGGAAAATCCTGAACTGCCGGTGGTTAGGGGAGATATGCCCGATACGTGGATACATGGTTACATGTCGATGCCCAGGGAAATGAAAAGTGTACGGTCGGTTCAAAAAGACATTTATTCTTTTGAAGTATTAAACAGCCTCACCAATTTATGGTCAGGCGAAGACAAAGCAATAACACAATTTACCAATCCGGCTGCTGAAGGGGCTTTGCTTTGGGATGAACATACTTTCGGGATGGCGATAAGCCACGGTCACTCAGGCGACTGGAGTTATGGTGATGAATTTCAGGTTCAAAGGGCAGCAGGAACTTACGCTGAGTTGGAAGCTTCGTGGAGAGAAAAAGGCGACCGTGTTTACCAGACTGAAAAAATAATTAATCCTGCCTACAACAGGGAAATGAAAAGATTGTCGGCGATGATAAATGTTGACGGACAGAGGATTGTGGTATACAACGCTTTGCCCTGGACGCGGTCGGGAATGGTTACTATAAACGCAATTAATACAATTGAAGCACTGAAAGATATTAGAACCGGCGAAATTATACCTGTTCACAATCAGGGAAATGTTCTGCGATTTGTTGCAAAAGACGTTCCTTCATCGGGTTATACAACTTTTATACCTGTCGAAAAACCAAAATCGGCTGACCCAAAAACTACAATTGCCGATGAGAAAAACAATACCATAGAAAATGAATTCTTTAAAATAATTATCGACCCTTTAAAAGGTTGTGTGGCATCTGTAACCGATAAAAAAACAGGGCTCGAAATGGTTGAAAGGAATTCTGAATTTGGTTTCGGACAGTACATGTATGAACGTTTCAGCAAAGAGATTACAAATAAATATACCGATGATTATCTGAAAGTAAAATTGTCGTGGGGTATTGCAGAACTTGGCCGTCCGAAACTTGATGATACTCCTTACAAAAGAGTTGACGGCGGCAAGGCCCAAGTAACTTATTTTTCCGACGATATTTCGGTTAAAGCAGTTTTGCAATTTTCAAAGGAAACGGGAAATCCTCATGATTATTCACTTTCATACACTTTGTATAAAAATTTGCCTTACATCGAAGTTAACTGGTTTATCAACGGAAAACCTGCAGAACCCTGGCCCGAAGCAGGCTGGATAAGTTTTCCGTTTAAGGTTGAAAATCCACAGTTTAAGGTTGGCCGTTTGGGCGCTGTTATCGATCCGGGCAAAGATATTATTGAAGGGTCAGCTACCGATTATTATTTGATTAACAATGGAATAGCTCTTGTCGATAATCAGCAGAAAGGATTTGGAATCTCTACTCCGGATGCGCCGGGAGTGAGTTTCGATAGGTCTGGACTTTGGAAATATTCACGAAATTTTGTTCCAAAACGTCCGAATGTTTTTGTCAATCTGTATAACAATCAGTGGAGTACAAATTTTACGGAATGGATAGAAGGTTCGTGGTCGGCCAAAATATACCTGTGGAGTGTAAGCGGTTATAAAAATGAGCAATCGCTGATTACACCCAACGAAGAATTCAGGGTTCCGTTTAAAGCAGCGCTTCTTGATGCAAAACCGGGATCACTTGCAGTTTCAAAATCTGGTATTACATTATCCCGAAAAGGTGTGCTGGTAACTTCATTCGGAAAAAATCCATTTGGTGAAGGAATACAGTTACGGCTTTGGGAACAGTCTGGCGATTCCGGGAAATGCAATGTAACTTTACCCGAAGGAGTAAAAGCTGCAAAAGCAGTTCCGGTTAATTTACGCGGAGAAAAGGCAGGAAATGAAATTAAGATTTTCGGCAATTCCTTTGAATTTGAGATTGGAGCATATCAACCGGCAACTTTTTTAATCGAAATTTAAATTAATCAGACATGAAACTAAAACTTGCCTTAATTGCAGTAGTAATAATAAGTTTCACCAATTGTGAGACTCCGAAAAAAGAGCTTGACCCAATTGATTGGGTAGATGTTTTTGTCGGAACATCGAACTCGCGATGGATGCTCGGACCTTATGCAACTGCTCCTTTTGGTATGGTTCAGCTTGGCCCCGATAATCAGGGTG
>DATITY010000150.1:0-7782 GCA_035467235.1 Draconibacterium sp.
AGGAGTGGGGTGTTTTCCCTGAAAAAAACAAACAAGTTCGCAGAATAACGATGAAATTAACTTTGGCTTATCCAAAAGACCGCCCAATTGCGCATTGGGATTACATGGATCGCATAAAATTTCTTCGCAAAGGCGGTGTAATGGGCAAAAACATCGGTTACGAAATTGGCAGAATGCTGACGCCTTATGGAAGTAACTTTAAGGAAGGCTGGAACTATACCTGGAATGTTGATGTAACTGATTTTGAATCGTTTTTGCGCGACAGTGTTGAAATTGAATACATTCACTCCGGTTACGAATCGCCCGATTTAGGTTGGGATCTAACCATAGATTTCGAATTTTTATTTGGCCCTCTCGTTGCAAAATTTATCTCGGTCGAAAAAATGTGGGATGGCGGTTTTCAATATGGAAATCCGCAAAATGATATTGAAACCAGCCTTGCTCCGAAAAAGATTAAACGTGCAAAAGGTAGTTCGTTTGGCCGTTTCAGGATTCAGCACACAGGACACGGAATGGACGAACCAAGCGGATGCAGCGAATTTTGCAGTCGCTGGCGTGAACTGGTTGTCGATGGCCGTGTTGTTGACCACCGTAACCTGTGGAAAGATTGTGGGGAAAATCCACTTTATCCGCAGGGAGGAACATGGATTTTCGACCGTGCGTCCTGGTGTCCCGGAGATTTACAGATACCCGATATTATAGATATCCCGCTTACCAAATCAACACATACACTCGACCTGAACATGGCACCGTTTACTGCCAAAAACGTCGATCAGCCAAAAGAACAGATTACTTCATACTTTTTTCAATTTGCTGAACCAAAAAATAACAACGATGTAGCCATCGAAGAAATTATTGCTCCCAATAATGTATCCAATTACAATAGGTACAATCCGGCAGGATTTAATTCGCGCATTAAAATCAGAAATCTTGGCAATGAAAACCTGAGAACTTTAAAAATTCATTACAAAACTGTTGGATTTAAAGAACATTCGTTCGAGTGGAAAGGCGACCTCCCATTTTATGAAGCAGCAATTATTACCTTGCCCGGCGTTATTTCAGCGAATAGCGGGACAAATAAATTTTCAGTAGTGCTTGAAAATCCAAACGGGGTTGAGGATGAATGGGATGGCGACAACAATATGGAATCTCAGTTTAACGACATCCCGACTTTGCCCTCAAAAATTGTAGTCGATTTTCTAACCAACAACAAACCACAGGATAATAAGTTATTCATCGTTAACAGCCTGAATGACACAGTTTTCATGAAATCGCCCGACAATTTGAAAGCTGCAACAAAGTATTCCGATACACTTGATCTGGCTGAAGGAAATTACTATATTATGCTGACTGATTCAGCCGGCGATGGCCTTGAATTCTGGTTTCAGGCCGAATCGGGTTACGGAAGGCTCCAGTTAAAAGATGCCTTCGGAAACCTGATCCACCTATTTGAAAGCGACTGCGGAAATGGCCAGTTTTACGGTTTTCGTGCCGATAAAAACGCAGTGGTTGACACAACGGTTTCGCAACTTTCGGTGAATATTTTCCCGCGCATGGTTAAAGATTATCTTTCTGTTTACACAACCACCAATAAATCCTCGACTCTGAAATTACGCATCACCAAAGATGGCGAGTACGTTGAACAACACGAGTACACCAACATCAGGGAATCGGTAACCGGAATGGATGTAAGACACTTGAAAGAAGGACGTTACGTGATGGAAATCTATATGGATGGCGAGCACAAGATGAACCGGCGATTTAATAAACGGTAACTTACCATATTATATCATCACCAGGCTAAAGCATGGTGCAAAACAAAATACTTTTACTATGAGGTATTCTCCGTTTTAAAATTGGTTTTTACCTGATTTTAACTTTCATATTTCCTGCAACTTAGCGCTTACTCCTACAAATTATATCTATTATTTCAATCTCACATATTTGGAAGACTTTTCATCAGCGATTGCATTTAGGATAAGGCTGTCGCCCTTAACAGACCATTTATAACTATCATTAGTTTTTTCCAAAAAGTTCAACAATATCGCCTTTAATTTCATATGTTCCTGGCTCGGAACTCATTGGCACTGAAAGATACATATCTTTGAAAGCTGTAAAATCGATTATTTGCTTTGAGCCGGTATCATGAACACCTGACCATTTCCCAATTATTCCAGTATTATTATCTCCTGCAATGCGCGTTAACTCTGTATTTCTTTCATTATTGATAAAAATCAGTTTTGTGCTGGTTATTTCAACTTTTGTTTTATTTTCTCCCGCACCTGGTAAAATCATAATGAGTGTGTCCCCTTCAAGTTTATATTTAAAAGCAACATAGGCACCAAGAATAGTAGTGAACTTACCATCTTCGTTAAATGTATATCCCGCACCTAAACCGCCATTGCTTGTGTTTAAAGGAAACCATTCGCCAACCATTAAATTTTCCTGTTTCGGGGATTTGCTTTGAGCACTGGTAGGTTCTGCCGAAAGAAAACATACAGTTAAAACAGAAAATACTGCTGTTAAAAACAATTCATTTATTTTCATTTTGGTATATTTTTTTTAACGTTTTAATAAGAAGTCCCAAATAAACGCCTGCAAAAGCACTGGGAATAGTTATAATTCCACAAATTATGATTTCAAAGGGAGCAAGATTATGAGAAGTTGAATCCACAAATATAGTATCGTAAATTATTCTGAGTAATACAGCAAGTGCTATTCCAAGTGAAACCAACAGTGCAATTTTAGGTGGCTTTTCATTTACGAAAAGCATTAGTAATAGTGCCCCAAAAAAAGCACCAACGCTCCAGATAAAGAAACTTCCTGGTATATCAGTCTGAACATAAGGTTCAACCCAATATGCTATTACACCAATTATAATTCCTACCAGAGTTATCCCAACTTTATCAATATCCATTTCAAAATTATTTTTCATGATTTTCGTTTTTGTTTAATGCACCTCAACTATTTTATGGCATTTCTTTTAACCAGACTAATTATTGTTCCAATGGCAATAAGAATTATTGCCGGCCAAAAAGTTACAGCGGCAAGAATTCCTGGTCCTACCGCGTTTCCTGCATCAAGAAGACCTAAAGTATCACCAAGCAATATTAACAAAAGAGGACTGATACCAATAACGAGTATCAGAATTCCAATTTTTAAAGTGATGTGAAATTTACTCAAGACGTTTTTAACTGTTATTTGATTTAGAATTAATTGTTGTAGTTTTGATTTAAATATTCTTTTCAAGAACCTTGTGTTAAAGTTTGAACATATTATTCCTGTTTAAGTTCAGATGCCTGCAAACAATAAAATTAATTGTTCTGCAAGATTTATTTATTCCGACCTATATTTAACCTAATTTTAATAATTTTGGAACTGAATCATTCACCAACTTAAAACCAAAATAATGAAAAATTCAATCCTGTTTATCCTGATTTTAACTTTCCCAATTCTTTCAATTGCCCAATCCAGCAAAGTTTTCGATAATCTTTCGATGAAAAGCGAAATACTGAAAATGGAGAGGAAGTACGCTGTTTATCTGCCCGCTGATTACGAAACTTCGCAACGTAGCTATCCGGTTTTGTATCTGTTGCATGGTGGTGGCGACGACCAAACCGGCTGGGTGCAGTTTGGCGAAGTACAACACATCGCCGATAAAGCCATTGCCGATGACAGCGCAACAGCTATGATAATTGTAATGCCCGATGCCAACACCGGACAACGCGGGTATTTCAATAGTATTAAAGGTGACTTTCAGTATGAAGATTTTTTCTTCCAGGAGTTTATGCCTTTCATCGAAAAAACATATCGAATCAGGACTGAAAAACGTTACCGTGCAGTTGCCGGTCTTTCGATGGGAGGCGGCGGAACATTTGTTTATGCGTTGCGCCATCCCGAATTATTTTCATCGGCATGTCCGCTGAGTGCATCTTGCGGACCGTTAACCATGGCCGAAATGGAGCGTTACAAATCGCGCCCGGGAATGCAGGATGCCACAAATGAGCAACTTGAAACCTATTTCAAAAAACACAGCGTTCCTGAGATGGTGAAAAATATGCCCGATAGTTTAAAGAAAGAAGTCCGCTGGTTTATTGATTGCGGCGATGATGATTTTCTGTACGAAGGCAACGCGCTGGTTCACATCGAAATGCGCAAAAAGGAAATTCCTCACGAATATCGCGTTCGCAACGGAGCACACAACTGGACTTACTGGCGTGAGTCGCTGCCGGTGGTTTTGTCATTTATATCGGATGCGTTTCACCAGTTTTAAAAAGCGGCTGGCTTCCGGCTTTTAGCTTCTGGCACAACAAATTAAGTTTTACAAACTTTAATAAAATGAAAACGTTTTCTTTTAAAATACTTTTACTTCTGATTTCGTTAAACTCTTTGGGACAGGACCGCAGCAAGTGGTTCGAGTTTTACCTGCCCTGGAACGATTCGTCGAAAACAGTTACTGATATGTCGGCATATTTGGACGCTCCGGCCGGGAAACATGGCTTTTTACAGGTCACACCCGACGGCCATTTCAAGTTCGAAAATAAACCAGGGAACGAGCGTTTTGTAGGTGTGGTAAATGTTGCTATCGCTAATTTTCCAACAAAAGAACAGGCAAAAATTCTCGCCGCCCGAATGGCAAAATTTGGAATCAACCTTGTAAGAATCCATTTAATGGATGTTGAAGGAAATAACGGACTTTTTCAGAATTCAACACAAAATACCCTGCAAATCAGTGCCGACCGGCTTGACAAAATGGACTATTTCATCAAGTGCATGAAAGACAAGGGAATTTATTTTAATTTTTGCATTCATGCCGGACGTGTTTATAAAACCGGCGATGGAATTGATTCTCCTGTTAAAAACGACCAAAGCAAATACATAACGCTTTTCAATCAAAAATTTATTGATCTGCAAAAAGATTTTGCCCAAAAAATTATCGGGCATGTAAATCCTTACACAAAACTTACTTATGCCAACGATCCTGCAATGGCAACGGTTGAACTCACCAACGAAAACTCAATGTTTAATGGCTGGCTCGGTTGGCAGGGCGACTTTATTTTTGGAGAAACCACGGGCGGAATTGGCCCTTTTTATTCAACCGAACTCGATGTGAAATTTAACAACTGGCTTGCCGGAAAATATGAAAACGATAGTTTACTGGCCGAAGCATGGAAAGGCGAAGGAAGTGGAACTCTGACCGAACTTGTAAAAAACGGCTCATTCGAACAGAACTTAACCAATTGGAGTACATGGATTAATTCTACTTATGTAAATGGTACTTTTACAATCGACAATAGCGTTGCCAAAGATGGCACCAAATCATTAAAGGCGAATGTTACGAAAACCGGCGAATTTGGCTGGTACTTTCAGTTAAAAACCAATAATTTCAGTGTTAAAAAAAATGCTTCGTACAAACTAAGCTTTTACGCCCGAGCGGATGTTGAAAAGGAACTTTACCTGGATATCATGGAAAATGACACATGGAAATATATTTCTGGTCCGGCATTTATCACAACTAAGGACTGGAATCGTTATGATGTCTTTTTTACAAGTTCGTTTCAATCGAATAAAGCCATAGTACAATTCAATTTTGGAAAACAAACCGGAACTTTCTGGCTCGATTCGGTTTCAATCACCGAAACTTTCGGAACCGGTCTTGAATCCGGTGAAACACTCGCAGAAAAAAATGTAAAACGTGTAAAAAACAGTGAAATCGGGAAATACAGCAAACAACGGGTTGGCGACAATGCTGAATTCTATTTCGATATTGAAAAAAAATACACTGAAGAGTTGTCGGGATTTTTGAAAAACGATTTAAACCTGAAATGCCCAATTACCTTCACCAACAATTATTTTGGACTTGCTGAAATGTACGCCCAGAGTCAGTCCGATTACATCGATTTTCATCAGTACTGGGACCACCCCGGCTTTCCAAATGGCTGGTCGAATACCGATTTTACTTTGAATAACAAATCGATTTTACTCAATCCGGAAGGTTCTACAATTAACAAAATGGCACTGACTAAAGTGAAAAACATGCCTCATGTTTTAAGTGAATACAATCATCCGTATCCTTATATTTTTCAGTCCGAAGCGCCTTCGCTGCTGTATGCCTACGGTTCGTTTTTCGATTTGGACGGAATTATGTGGCATGCCTATTACGATTACATGAATAATTTCAGCCAGCGTTACCAGGACATGTTTTTCGATATTGCCATGCACCCGGTGATGATGACACAAATGCTGCTTGCCCTGCCCTACCGGATGGGGTATATTCAAAAGGCAAAAACTTTTGCAGAGGGGAATTACCGGACCAGCGATATTTTCGTTAACACCAAAATTTACCAGGACAACGATGTAATAAACATTGAAAATGCCGAATATGGCACTTCATTTCTGCAGCAAGGTTTCCGTCATGGGAATTTTGAATCCGACAGTACTTTCTTAACAGGCAAACTGGCTAATCCCGGAAAAGTAATTACATCAGAAACAAACGAATTAAAATGGGATGGAAACCAGGGATTTTTCACTGTCGATAATCTTTACTGGCAAGGTGCCACAGGTTATCTGGGAGGTAAAACAATCGAATTAGGAAACATCACAATCTCAAATATAACTACCACCGACAACCTGAATTTTGCTTCAATTCAGCTTATTTCGCTCGATTCGCTGCCTTTAAAACAATCAAAAAAAATGATTCTGCTAACAAGCGCCAGGCTCGAAAACCAGGGATTAAAATGGAATGAAACCAAAACATCACTTATCAGCACAGGCGGAGCAAGGGCTTTGTGTGAACCGGTTTCGGCTGAAATAGCTTTTAAAACTTCAAGTGCCGATTCGTTATCGGTTTACATGCTCAACCCGACAGGGAAACGTGCTGATTCATTGTTGGTTAACCAGTTGGGTGAATCTGTTAAATTCGGTATTAATAAAAATACGTTGTGGTATGAAATCTCAAATCACAACAAAAAAACAATAACACAGGGAACAAAACTTAAAAATAAACCGGGTGAAAACAACATGAAAGCCCAACCTAATCCGGGGAAAGATTACACCACTATCGAATTTTCTTTTCCCGAAAATACCGAAGCCAGTTTTATCATGTACAATGCTTTTGGCCAGATGATTATGAATGAACCTGTACTGCTGGCCAGCAACCAGGTTCAGCAGAAAAAACTGGATGTTTCGCGGCTTGGAGATGGCATTTACTTCTATGGTTTTCAGTTTAAAAACGGAAAACGAGTTATTGATAAACTGGTGATTTCAAAATAATAATTTAAAAGCACTTCAATGAAATACAAATCATATATATTTTTTCTGCTAATCATTTTATTAGCCTGCAGTTCAAAAACCAAAACAGTTACCGAAACTTCAGTTAAGGCAGTTTATATTCAAAAAGACAAGGAAATTTTTGAACAGATTTTACAGAAGTTTTCATCAGAAAAAGATGCCTCCACTACGGAACTGATGATAAAAGTGGGCACCTGTTTCATCGATACTCCTTATGTTGCGCATACTTTGGAAACCGAACCCGAACAACTTGTTGTGAATTTACGCGAACTGGACTGCACCACTTTTGCCGAAAATTGTCTTGCAATTGCACGAACCATAAAAAGCGAAACACCATCTTTTGAGCAATTTACATGCGAACTTCAAAACATTCGGTACCGAAACGGAGTAATTGATGGTTATCTATCCCGAATCCATTACTTCAGCGACTGGATTTTTGAAAATAGTAAAAACCACCTTGTTAAGGATATTTCGAAAGAAACTGCAAACACA
>DATITY010000151.1:0-8667 GCA_035467235.1 Draconibacterium sp.
CCATGCGCCTTCACAATATCATAACTCAGCGATAACCCAAGTCCGGTTCCCTCTCCGGTTGGTTTTGTGGTGAAGAAGGGCTGGAAGATTTTGTCGAGTACTTTTTGGGGAATACCAGTTCCGTTATCAAGAATGGAAACCAAAACTTTATCGTCCAATTTTTTAGTACTCACTGAAACAGTTGGTTCGTAACCATTTTGTTGCATTTTCTTTTTTTCATCAACCACATAAAAAGCATTGTTGATTAAATTCAGAATCACTCTTCCGATATCCTGTGGAATGATGTTAATGTTTCCAATAGATTGGTCAAAATCGGTTTTCAAAGTTGCATTAAAGGTTTTGTCTTTTGCCCGTAATCCGTGGTAAGCCAACCGCAAATATTCATCAGCAAGTGCATTAATATCGGTGGGTTCTTTTTGGCCTGAACTGGTTCGCGAATGTTGCAACATTCCTTTTACAATAGCATCGGCGCGTTTGCCGTGGTGGTTTATTTTTTGTTCGTTGTCGATTAAATCTTTTACAAGTAGTTTTACTTCATCCAGATTTCCTTTTTCGATCTCCTCCTTCATTTCCACAAGTAATTCCTGATTTACCTCCGAAAAATTATTGACAAAATTGAGCGGGTTCTGGATTTCATGGGCAATTCCGGCGGTAAGTTCACCCAGCGAGGCCATTTTTTCAGCCTGGATAAGCTGAGACTGTGTTGTCTTCAATTCAGTATAGGCCTTTTCAATTTCCTTGGCGTGAATTAACTCCTTCTCACGGTTTTTCTCCCTTTCGGCGTTGAGCAACCTGTGCCGCTGGAACCTGTCAACACCAAAAATTGCAGCGCCAAACAACAATACATAAAAAGCATAAGCCCACCAGGTACGCCACCAGGGAGGTAATATGATAATATCCATTTTTTTCTCTGTCCAAATACCATAACTGTTTGCACCCTTAACACGAAATGTATATTTACCCGGTGGCACATTAAAGTAATAAATCGTGCGGCCTGAATTTGCCTGAAGCCAGGTTTTGTCATGGTTTTCGAGGAAATAGATCAACTGGTTTTGTTCAGGTTTTGCATAATCAATCACACTGATGTCGAAGGAAAAAACATTCTGGTTGTATTGTAACTCAATCTTATTCAAATTGGAAAGGCTTTCTTTCAGTGGGCCGCCATCGCCGGGATTTACCTTCCGATCGGAAAGGCGGAAACTTGTAAAAGCAACTTCGGGTGTCCTTAATTTTTGGGTTAGCTCAACTGGTGAAAATGAATAATAACCAGTAACATCACCAAAATAAATTTCGCCATTGCTCCTTTTGAAACCCGAACCAAAGGACAAATCATAATCATTAATACCGAAATTTTTACCAAACAAGGTGCTTTCGTTTCTTTGGGCATTAATTTTTACGATTCCTGATGATGTGCCCAGCCATAGATTTTTCTGATCATCTTCGACAATGCTCGTTGTTTCGGTTAAACCAGCTGGGGAACCTGAGTCGGTGTAACGTAAAAAATTATCGATGCCGGCATCGAATCTGTAAAAACCATCACTTCCACCTGCCCACAACACGCCATCGGTATCTTCGTAAATTCGCATTATGCCTGTGCCAATCAAATAGTTTTTAAATGTTTTATTTTCACGGTTAAACAAACTTATTCCACCGGTATCCCATGCACTTACCCACAATTTGCCATCTTTATCCTCAAATACATCAGTGATTATATTTGCTCCAAAAACAGCGGTATTTGCCGGATTTTTGAAATAATATGTAAACTTGCCTGTCTTACGATCCATCAGGTTCAAACCCCGGAATGTTCCAACCCAGAAATTCCCTTCTTTGTCTTCAAATGCCATTATTACACCGTTATCGGAAAGGCTGCTGCTGTTATTTGGTTCGCTTATATACCTGATAAATTTTTCATTTTTCCTGTCCCATAAATTTAATCCGCCCGTGCTGCCAATCCAGATATTGCCCTGTCTGTCGGCCCTGATGGAATACACAATATTGGCATTTGCGTTGGCAGGGTTCGTATCAATTAAATACCGTTTTTCAATGCCATTTATTATGCGAATTGCACCCTGGTTTGTGCCAATCCAAAATGTTCCATCGGGCTCTTCGAAAAAACTATTGACATTCGCTGTTGAAATTAAGGTGTGCGGGATTTCCTTGTGCAAAGGATCGATGTGGTAAATATTTCCCTGTGTTGCGCCAATCCAGAGAATCCCATCGCGCGAGGTAAACGAGGTCCAGGCGCCGTTGTCATTAAATCCTTCTGTTGAACCCTCGGTTCTTTTATAATTAATTAATTTTCCAACTTCAGGATTGAAGTAAAAAAGTCCTGCATCCACAGTTCCGTACCAGTAACTACCGGCAGCATCCTGAGTTATAAAAGTAATATGTTCATAATCAGCGTTTGCAATGGTAACGGGTGGGCCGCCAAACTTTTCAGGATGTGCCGGATCGAAAATCAGTCTTTTAAAAGTTCCGTCTTTGCGGTTCATTTTGTGCAATCCCAATCTGGCAGTGCCTATCCAGAAATTTCCCTGTTTATCTTCGAATATTGTACTGATTTTATTGTTTATCAGGCTTTTGTTGTTATTTGGGTCGTGCAGGTACCGGGTAAATTTGCCTGTTTCCCTGTTGAACCGGTTTAAACCTCCCGCATCGGGCCCACCGCCATTATCGGCATAAGGACTGCCGGTACCAATCCAGAGTGTCCCCTCGCTGTCCTCATAAATTTCGCGTACCTGGTTATTGCTGATTGAAGTTGTATCATCGGCCTGATAACGGTAATGTTTAAATTTGTTAGTTTCCGGATCATATTGATCGAGACCACCGTGCGTGCCAACCCAAAGTGTTCCCTGTTTATCTCTTAATATCACGGTTACCGTATCGCAGCTTAAACTTTCCGGATCGTTCGAATCGTGCACAAAATGAGTAAAGATTCCGGATTCCGGGTCGAAATGATCAAGGCCTTTTCCCAAACTGCCTGCCCAGATAGTGCCATCATGATCAGCATATACCGATTCCAGAAAATTGCTCATAATCGAATGGGGATTTAACGGATTGTTTTTGTATGATATCACACTCTTTCCATCGTAACTGTACAATCCTTTTTTGGTGGAATACCACATAAAACCGTTGACATCCTGCGTAATGCCAGTTACAAAAATGAAGTTATTTCCATCAGGAGGCGATACCCGGTTAAATTCAATTTGCTGGCCAAATGCCTGAAACGATATTGTAACAAACAAAAGTATTATCAAGGTTGAAGATATTTGAAGTCCTGTTCTCATTTGATTTTTTTTGTTTGTTAAAATGAATCAATTTGAAAATTTAATATCATAACACGTTGATAACCATATTTGTTTCAATTAAGTAATTAATTTATTGGTAACAGAATTGTAAATTCACTTCCAGTGCCCTCATTTGTCTGCACTTTCAACTCCCCGCCATGAGCTTTTACAATATCGTAAATTGTCTGAACCATGATTTTCAGGATTAAATGATTAGCATGATTTAATTAATTGGAATTTGAATAACAAACTCACTTCCAAATCCCTCTTTTGTTTCCACCTTCAATTCTCCACCATGTGCTTTCACGATGTCATAACTCAACGATAACCCAAGTCCAGTTCCCTGGCCGGTGGGTTTTGTGGTGAAGAAGGGTTGGAAGATTTTGTCGATGATGGAAGTGGGGATGCCGGGGCCGTTATCTTTTACCGTAATTAGAACAGCCCCCCTCGTTCCCCCCGAAGGGGGGGTGAAAGAAGTGCTGACAGTAACTGTTGGTTTATGTATGTAATTCGGGTCTTTGAACCCCCCTTCGGGGGGCAGGGGGGCTGCGTAAAACGCATTGTTAATCAAATTCAGCAAAACCCTTCCAATATCCTGCGGAATGACGTTGATTTTTGGAAGGTTTGGGTCGAAATTGGTTTTAAAATCAGCATTGAATGATTTGTCTTTTGCTCTCAGTCCGTGGTATGCCAGCCGCAAATATTCATCGGCCAGCGCATTGATGTCGGTCGGTTCTTTTTGGCCTGAACTGGTTCGCGAATGTTGCAACATTCCTTTTACAATGGCATCGGCGCGTTTGCCGTGGTGGTTGATTTTTTCGAGGTTTTGCTTGATATCGTCTGCAATATCAGTTGCCAGTTGCCAGTTGCCAGCCGCCTGTTCTTCCTTCATTTCATCAATCAACTCGTTACTCAATTCCGAGAAGTTATTCACGAAATTCAGCGGATTCTGAATTTCGTGAGCTATACCGGCAGTGAGCTCTCCCAGGCTTGCCATTTTTTCGGATTGGATGAGTTGCGCCTGGGTGGATTTTAATTGATTAAGTGTTGACTGGATTTCCTCCTTTTGTTCTTTCAACCGGATGTTTGCTTTTTGTTTTTGTTTATTGTTTCGGAATAACAAAAATGAGATTGCCAGGAATATCATCATTCCTGAAACCAATCCATACATCTTTAATTTAGTTTTGTATCGTAGCTGGGAATCCCTGTTTTGCTGTTCAAGTTGCTGACGCCGAACAATTTCATTAAAAGAAAGGGTCTGGAATTGACGAAGTTTTTCGGCATTATATAGTTTGTCCTTCAATGTTACAGAAAGCTGCAAATATTTAAAGGCACTATCAGGCTGGTTTTTGGCCTTATATAACTCCGCAATCATTGGGCTGATTTCCGCAACATACGAGTCGGAATTTTCCCCCCAGGATACAACGATAATTTCATGTTGTTGTAAATAGGTTAAAGCTCTTTTGGCATAATATAAAGCAGAATCTGAATTTCCTTGTTTTTGAAATAACTTTGCCATACCTTCATAACCACTTGCAGCCACTTGTGGATTGTAAATTTGAATAGCATTCGGATAAACCTGACGGTAGTGAAAAAGTGCAATTGAGTCGAATCCTTTTTTTGCATAAATGTTTCCCAACAGAAGATTATTAAATGCAGCGTCTTCAACTGGATCATCAGTTTTAATTGTTGCGTTTTTATTGGCAAAATACAAGGCAGAATCAGGTATATCCAGATTATAGTAAGCATTGGCAATAATTGAATTAGCTGAAAATTTGAAATAGTTATATGTTTCATAATCTGGATTTAGGGTATTCAAAACAGAATCCATTAATATTCCATATCGCAGGGTATTTTGATAATCATACATAGAATTAAAGTCAATGGTAATATTTCTCAGTGCCGGAATCATTAAATCATTATTTTTTTCTTTTTCAGCAAGGTCAAGATTTCCTAACCGAAGTTCCAGCGCTTTTGGATAATTACCTAAAGAATGAAAAAGTCTTGCAAGCATTTCCTGCAAGTTGAACAATATTCGGACTTGTCCACCCCCTTCCCAATTTTCGGGTTCTTTGGAATTAATTATTTTTTGTTGTAATTGCAGAGCTTCGTTGGCATAAAAAAGGGCAGAATCGGAATTATAACTTTCTGACCAAAAGGCATAGTTAAAGGCAATGCCAGCAAGAATACTGACCCTGCCTGTATCTTCATTTTGGTTAAGTAATTTATATTTTTTGTCTAATATTAATTCATCTCTCCAGCTTACAACACTGTCTTTTAAAATAGTATCTCTATTAATGATTACCATTCCATCCTTAACTTCGTATCCATTGTATTTTTTTTCAACGGTAAACCAACTTCCACGGTGAAATTTATATTTTATAACTCCATTGGGTAAATTCAATACGATGGATTTTTCATTTTCTCCGTTAGGTCTCATTAAGTAATTCATATTTGGAATAGAATCCCAATTATTAAATGTGCCAGTTAAATAAATGCTATCATGATGAATCGCTGTTTTCTCTTTCAAGATAAATTGTACCTTGTTCTGTCCCTGGCTTTCCAGAGCAAAAAAAGTACAAACAATCAGGCTTAATATTTTATTCATTTCATTTTTTTTACTGATTTTTATTTTGGCATATTATTGCTTTTAAAGGACTGGTAACCAGATTGTAAACTCACTTCCTTCACCCTCTTTCGTCTCCACCTTCAACTCTCCTCCATGTGCCTTTACAATATCGTAGCTCAGTGATAAACCCAGTCCTGTTCCCTGCCCGGTGGGTTTGGTGGTGAAAAAGGGCTGGAAGATTTTATCTTTTAACTCTTTTGGTATTCCGTTACCATTATCACTCACTTTTATTTCAACTTTATTTCCCACCTTCTTTGTACCAACTGAAACAACAGGTTCGTACCCTTCGTTGTTCGATTGCTTTTTTTCGTTGTCCGCGTAAAACGCGTTGGTAATCAGATTCAAAATCACGCGACCGATATCTTGTGGAATGACTTCGATTTTTCCAATGGTTGAATCAAAATCGGTTTTCATCGTTGCATAAAACGATTTGTCTTTTGCACGCAAGCCATGATACGCCAGTCGTAAATATTCATCGGCCAGTTTATTAATATCAGTGAGTTCTTTTTGCCCGGTTGAAGTTCTCGAATGTTGTAACATGCCTTTTACAATGGCATCGGCGCGTTTGCCGTGGTGGTTTATTTTTTCGAGATTTTGTTTGATGTCATCTGCAATTTCGATTGCCAACTGCTGATTGCCAGTTGCCAACTCTTCTTTCATTTCATCAATCAGTTCATTGCTCACTTCCGAAAAGTTATTGACGAAGTTGAGCGGGTTCTGTATTTCGTGCGCGATACCTGCAGTGAGTTCGCCCAGCGAGGCCATTTTTTCTGATTGGATGAGTTGGGCCTGGGTGGATTTCAGTGTTTCGTGGGCTTTCCCGAGTTCGAGATATGCTTTTTCAATCTCCTTGGCCTGTGCCAACTCGCGTTCTCTGTTACGTTCCTTTTCGGCTTTCAACAAACGCCGCCGCTGAAAACGGTCAATGGCAAATACAAAGGCAATAAACAACAATCCGTAAATGCAATAAGCCCACCAGGTAAGCCACCACGGTGGAAGGATGATTACATCAATTTTTTTCTCTGCCCATACACCGTTACTTGTTAATGCTTTTACGCGAAATACATATTTCCCCGGTGGAACATTGAAATAATACGCCCTTCGTTCTGAGTTTCCCTTTCGCCAGTCAGAGTCATAGTTTTCCAACATGCATGAGTATTTGGTTTCTTCAGGATTTGAATAATTCAAAGCGACAAATTCGAAACTAAAAACGTTTTGATTAAAGTTTAATAGTATTTCTTTTGTCTGTAAAATACTCTCTTTCAATGGACTGCCGTTTCCGGGTTTTACCGTTTCATCAGCTAAAAGAAAATCTGTAAAAACAATATTTGGGGGTAAAGAATTTCGTGTAAATTCTTCCGGGTCAAATAAAAAATAACCAGTTTCATCGCCAAAATACAAATATCCGTTTCGACCCTTATACGCTGAGTGAAATACCAAACCATTTTCAACGCCATGGTTTTTATCATAAACAATCGTTGTATTCCTTTGAGGATTCAGTGTTACAATGGTATTATTCCAGGTACCAAACCATAAATATTTTTGGTTGTCCTCTACAATACTTACGATATTAGTAATTCCGGATAACGAGTTTGCATCAGTATAAGGAATGAAGTTATCTGCACTGCGGTCGTATTTATAAAGATTATCCATGCAGCTTACCCATAAAATACCATCCGTATCTTCAAAAATGCAACTCACATCCTTTTCATTAAGCATGTTTTTGAATTCTTTGGTTTCCATATTAAACTGATATAATCCACCCCCATACCAGGTGCCTATCCAAAGTTTACCTGTTTTATCTTCGAGTATTGAAGTTATACTGTTTTTTCCAAACTCAGAAGTATCATTTGGATAAATAAGAAATTCAGTGGCAGAACCAGTTTCGCGATTCAGAAGGCTTAATCCCCGGGCTTTTCCAATCCAAAAATTCGCTTTCCTGTCTTCATATATTGTCCATACATTGTTGCCAGAGCTATATTTATTATTGGGATTTATTTTATAATTAATAGAAAAACTTTCATTCTTTTTATTCCATCGAAATAATCCATCTTTGCTACCGAACCAAACAGTTCCCTGTAGGTCTTCTTTAATGATTTTTAAAGTTCTCTCAATTATTGTTGAAGGATTTTCGTCAATAACTTCCCGTTTAATTATTCCTTTGGTTTTGTCTTCGCGAATAAGTTCATTATCATTAAGCATCCATAGTGTTCCGTTTGGTTCTTCATAAAATGATATTACATGTTTGATTGATGTTACGAAATGAGGAATTTTATTTTTGAAAGGATCAATACCATAAAGAAAACCTGTTAAAGAACTAATCCAGACTACACCATCACGCGATGTGTATGCCTGCCAGGGAGTCCCCCCATCGTAATCATTATTGAAATATTTTGCGGATTCAAGATAAGTTGTTTTCCCAGTTTTGGGATCATAATAATTCAAGCCGGCATGAAGAGTTGCAATCCAAATAGCTCCGGTGGCATCTTCGTGTATAAATGTAATGAATTCTATTCGTTTGAATTCTTCGCTTAAATTATCAAATGGAGGGCGACTAAGTTTTTCAGGATGTTTAGGATCGTAAGTATGTCGCGTAAACGTCCCCTTTTCCCTGTCCAAGGTATGCAATCCATCGCCGGCTGTGCCTATCCAGAACGTACCTTTGCTGTCCTCAAAAATAGCAGATACTTTATTATTAATCAGGCTGTTTGGATTAATTGGATCGTGCATATAATGTGTAAAGGTTCCGGT
>DATITY010000152.1:0-9829 GCA_035467235.1 Draconibacterium sp.
ACCTCACCGGCGATTTTATTGGTGCCGATGCCATTCAGAATGAGATCACAGCGCAGGCCACAGCAGCAATTGCTTACGACTCCACAGTTGATACAATTTTCGAAATTGGTGGTCAGGATTCAAAATATATCAGAATCGAAAATGGGGTAGTGGTCGATTTTGAAATGAACAAGGTTTGTGCCGCAGGAACCGGCTCTTTCCTCGAAGAACAGGCCGAAAAACTCGATATTACCATTATTGACCAGTTTGCCGATTTGGCATTCACATCCGAAAAACCGGTGAGACTTGGCGACCGCTGTACTGTTTTCATGGAATCTGATTTGAATTCGCACCAGCAAAAAGGCGCCGATATCCCTGATTTAGTGGGCGGTCTGGCTTATTCAATCGTTGAAAATTATATTCACAAAGTGGTTGGAGATAAACCAATCGGTAATAAAATATTTTTTCAGGGAGGTGTTACCAACAACAGGGCTGTTGTAGCGGCATTTGAAAAAATTACCGGTAAATCAGTGATTATTCCGCCACATTACGATGTTACCGGTGCAATCGGTGCAGCAATACTTGCCCGTAATTCAATGGCGGTTGGCCAGAAAACAAGATTCAGGGGATTTAATATCAGCGACTTACAGTTTACGATTTCGAGTTTTACCTGTCATGCCTGCAACAACGATTGCGAAATTCAGCAAATTAAAATTGAAGGAGAATCAAGAAGGTTGTTTTATGGAGGAAGGTGCGAGAAATACGAACTCGACGAACGAAAAGGTAAAGGCAAGGATATTCCTAATTTGTTTGAAGAGCGGCTTGCAATGTTAATGGGCGATTACCGCGAAGAGCCTGAAAACGGTAAAATAACGATTGGAATTCCGCGTGCTTTGATGGTTTTTTATCAGCAGTTTCCTTTCTGGAGAACTTTTTTCGAACAGTTGGGTTTCCGGATAGTGATTTCTGAACCGTCGGACCAGCAGATTGTCACCCGTTCAATCGAACTCATGGTTGCTGAAACCTGTTTGCCGGTGGAACTTATGCATGGGCATGTTGATAATCTTATAAAAAAGAAAGTAGATTACATTTTTCAGCCTTTTATTGTAAATGCAAAAGGTAAAAAAGAGAATCCCACCAGCAACTGCAATTGTCCATGGATACAATCGTATCCGTTTATGGTGCGCAGCGCCTTTACCGACGCAAAGATCCGTGAACTGTTCTTAACGCCAACCCTGCATTTCCGCTATTTCGAAAGAGTGCTGAAAAATGAACTTTCATCATTTATGAAAGAAAAGTTTGGTATTCCTGAATCGAAAACCAAAAAAGTGATTGACATCGCTGATGCTGCTCAATTAAAATTCGAACAAGATGTTTTGAAAAGAGGTAAAGAAGTGATGGCTAATCTGCCAAAAGATAAAAAAGCGCTTGTAATTTTAGGCCGTCCTTATAACACCACCGATCCGCTGCTGAATTTGCGGTTGGTGGAAAAACTGATAAATCTGAATACACTTCCCATTCCGGTTGATTTTCTTCCGCTGCTCGAGGAAAATATTTTCGATGATTATAAAATGATGTATTGGCCTAACGGGCAAAAAATTATGTCGGCCAGCCGCATTGTACAAAAAAACGACAATCTTTTTGCTGTTTATATGGGGAATTTTCGATGTGGTCCCGATTCGTTTCTTACCCATTTCGTTCGCAAGGAGATGAAAGGGAAACCTTACCTGCATCTCGAGGTTGACGAACATGGCGCCGATGCCGGTCTTATTACCCGATGTGAAGCCTTCCTCGACAGCCTTGACGGATATCAAAAAGTTAAAGGCGTTAAAATTGAAATAGAGAAACCAAAAGTTGTTCATTCAAAAAGTCTTGATGGGCGTACCCTGTATCTGCCTTATGCAGGAGATACGGTTCACATGCTTGCTGCTGCCGCACGCAGTTGCGGAATCGATGCGCAGGTTTTACCCATGCAGGATGCTACCGATTTGGAAATCGCCAGAAAACATACCAACGGACAGGAGTGTTTCCCCGCTATTTGCACTACGGGTAATTTCCTGAAAAAACTGATGGAACCGGGAATTGATCCGAAAAAAGTCAGCTTTTTTATGCCAAACCACAACGGGCCATGCCGGTTTGGTGATTACAATAAACTACACCGGATAATATTTGATAAACTGGGATACGACGATGTTCACCTGATGATGCCCAGCAATGAAGATGCTTATGCAGACCTTGCAGGTAAGGATTCGAAAACATTCAGGAAGAATGCCTGGAGCGGAATTGTGGGTCTCGATATACTTCGCCGGCTTTTGCAGGAGCGCAGGCCGTACGAGCTGGTGAAGGGAGAATCGGATAAAACTTATTTGAAATACCGCGAAGAACTGGCAACTGCAGTTTCAAACGGAGCAAAAGATGTTGGCGCAGTGCTCGAAAGAGCAGGAAAAGCATTTCATGAGATAGAAGCCAATTTTGAGAAACGAAAACCTGTGATTGCCGTTGTTGGTGAGATTTTTATGCGCGATAATCCTTTCTGCAGCGGGCATTTGATTGAAAGACTGGAAGCTTTGGGGGCAGAGACAATTATTTCTCCTTTTGGCGAATGGCTCCATTATTCGTCATACCGTTACTGGCGCGACAGTTTATGGAAAGCTGACCTGAAAGGCCTCTTTAAATCTAAAGTACAACAGGTTTACCAGCATTATGTTGCCAAGCAACTTACAGGGAAAGTCGGCCAGTATCTTACAGCACGAAAAGATCTTGAAATTGATGAAATTCTCAATCTTTGCAGTCCGTATATTCATAAAGATTACGACGGCGACCCGCCTATTGCGCTGGGTTCAGCAGCCGGGCTGGTTGAGATGAATATATCGGGAGTGGCAAATATCCTTCCGTTTACCTGCATGCCGGGAACAATTATTTGTGCTGTTTCAAATGACTTTAAAAAAGATCATCACAATATTCCATGGCTCAATTATGCGTACGATGGGCAGGAGGACAGCAGCATAGAAACACGGCTTCAGGCTTTTATGCACCAGGCAAAGGAATTTAACGCGACTAATGGATTCGATAAGCCGGTGAACTGGTTTAAAACAATCGAAAACGTACGGTAAATAGAAACGACAATTCATTTTTTTAATGGTTAAACATCTTGTTCGATATACTTATGTTATTTAACTTTGTGACTAAATAAAAAAATGAGTTAATAAGAATTTATCAAACAATTTAAAATCAAAAAAAGTTATGAAAAAGTTGATTCTGGTGGCCATTATTGCGGTTTTTGCGATGGCGTCAAATGCACAGTCAAATGCCGAAGAAATCGCTTTAATGCAAAGTGTTTACGGTATGCAAAAGAAAGACCTGATTGCCAAACACATGAAAATAGAAGCCGGTAAGGCAGACTTATTCTGGCAGATGTACGATGAGTATGAAGTTGCGCGTAAGGAAATAGGAACGCAACGTGTAAAAAACATTGAACAATATGCCAGTAAATATGAAAATCTTACAAACGAAGATGCTGATGCACTTGTAAAAGCTTCAATGGAAGTGCAAAAAAGTTTTATCAGTCTTTGGGATAAAACATACAAGAAAATGGCTAAGTCAATTTCACCAATAACGGCTGCCCAATTTATTCAGGCCGAAATGTTTTTCGAAAACATGGTACGTCAGGAACTTTCATTGGATATTCCGCTGATTGGCGAATTTGATGTGAAGAAGTAATTTCAGTTTTACTGATAAAAAAAACTACCGGTCGAAAGACGGTAGTTTTTTTTTATGATATTTTTAAAAATCTATATTTATATAAACTGTTCGGGCTGTCCGGTAGCAGAGAGTACTGCGCTCCACCCAAGTCCGTTTATATCGACCTTTTTGTTTTGACTTGCGAGTAATTCGATGGGCACATGGATAAATTTATCGTGAATTTGACCGATTACAAGCCCGGTTTTACCTGCCATTGCAGCATGTACCGCATATCGGGCGAATAAGTCGCACAATACTGAATCTTCGGCATTGGCAGGGCAACTCCTGATTATATAGTTTGGGTCGAAATAGCGCATAATGACTGGTATATTTTCTTCCTTAAAATAACTTTCAATTTTCCTGCGCAAGAAAATACCAATATCTTTCAACACAATATTTCCTGATGCATCATATTCAGTTCCCGAATTCTCAAGCAAATCCTGACCAGCGCCTTCAGCAAGAACAATAAGCGCGTGTTTGCGGTCCAGAATACGTTTTTTCAAAGCTGGCAGAAAACCTCCTTCGCCTTCGAGTTTAAAGGGTAACTCTGGTATTAATGTGAAATTTACTTCCTGGCTGGCTAATGTTGCGCCCCCGGCAATAAAACCAGCGTGTCTTCCCATCAGTTTTACCAGTGAAATTCCATTTTCAACACTGCGTGCTTCAACATGGGCACGATCCAGAACTTTTGCTGCCTCTTCCACTGCAGTTTGGTAACCAAATGTTCGTGCAACAAATGCAACATCATTATCAACTGTTTTCGGAATGCCAACCACTGAAAGTGAATGTCCCCGTTTTTTCGCTTCCTGAAACAAGGCGTTTCCTCCACGCTGTGTACCATCGCCGCCAATGGTAAATAAAATGTTGATACCACGGGCGATAAGATTATCAACTGCACGAACCACATCAACCGGTCCTCGCGAGGTTCCCAAAACAGTGCCGCCTTCTTTGTGAATGTCGTCAACATATTCTGATGTCAGCACTACAGGTTCCAGTGTGCAATCAGGATCAAGTCCCTGGTAGCCTGCGCGAAAACCAAATACTTCATTAACACCGTAAGCATGATTCAGCTCGAGGTAGAGTGAACGGATAACATCATTCAAACCGGGACAAAGACCACCACAGGTAACGATTCCAGCACGGGTTTTAGCCGGATCGAAAAATAATTTTGCACGCGGGCCAGCCAACTCAAATTGCATTCCGCTTTCATGCTGCGAATTTATGTCGTGGACAATATGTTCTGAAACACGGAGGTTGTCATTAACAATTCTCTTGATAGGAGAGGGGAAACGGGCTTCGCCAAGGTGGGTAATATTCATGACTTGAATTTTTTTGAGAATGAAGTCAAAAATAATAAAAAGTACGGATAGTGGCAGTCAGGTGCGGCGATTTGTAATGGCCGTTTTTTAAAAATTGCGGTTGCAAATCGCGACACCCAAATTGTGTCATGCTCAGAACGGATAACCGATTGCAAGATTAAACCTGAATTTCTCAAAAACTTCACTAAAATGGTTCCAATTTCCGTCCCCATCGTTGTAAGGGAACCGCAAAGGTAATCCAAAGTCGGTGCGAAGGATAAAAAAGTCAAAATCAAAACGGACCCCGACACCGGTTCCAACTGCGAGTTGTTCGGTAAAATTGCTGAATTTAAACTGCGATCCCGGACGATTTTCATCCGGATTTAGCAGCCACACATTTCCGGCTTCCAAAAACAGGGCGCCAAGCATAATTTCGGACATCCTGAAACGGTATTCTGAATTAAACTCGAGTTTTATATCACCGGTTTGGTCAACAATACCGTTGTATTCTTCGGGTTTGTAACTTCCCGGCCCCAGCGAGCGGGCTGTAAATCCGCGCAAACTGTTGGAACCTCCGCTGAAATATTGTTCAACGTAAGGCATTACCGACGAATTTCCGTAAGAAATACCGGTACCGGCATATAAACGTAACACAAGTCCCTCTTTGGTTGTGTTGGTGTAATATCGAACATCGACTGAAGTTTTTACAAACTGGGAATAAATGTCGCCAAATATGGTGTAAGGTCGCTCTTCACCTCCAATTTGCATAAATGCGTCGATTAAATTACCCGAAGTGCTAATCATTCCCTGAAAATAGAATCCATCGCGCGTTAGGGCTGAGTTATCATAAGTAAAACTGTATTCTGTTCCAATAATGTATTGCTCTTCAAAACTTCTTTTTACATAAGGATTCGCTTCCACAATAGAATCGAAAAGCGCTGTTGTTTTAAGCAATGAAACCATATTCATTTTAAAAGGATTAAATGAGTGGGTTACTTTTTGTGTTTTTCGCCACTGGTATCCAAACGCCATGTTCAACGAATTCATCCTGTAATATTTTACATTGTTCACAAATTCGAAACCCAGCGAGCCAATTGTTTTTCCGATAATTGATTTATTTTCTTTGACCGACTTAAACGGAACAATCATTTTTGGAAAACTGATTGAAGAGTTGATACCTGCGTTGTATGAATTTGAACTCAAATCTTCTTCGCTTTCTTTTCCCCATTGCCATTCGAAACCGCCAAAAGCCTTTACCTGAAGGCGGTTTGCTCCTTTGAAAAGATTGGCGTGTGCCAGCGTGATTTCAGAAGCCGGACCTGCAAAACCGGTTGATTTTGATTGTACCGCGCCTTCAAGATTCAGGGTGACATCATTTTTGGGCTGAAGATCAAGTAATACATTCATTTTTTGCTTTACGCTGTCGGTAACATCGAACTGCATTTTTACCGATTGAAAAACGCCGTAATTGTTGAGTAGCGGAATGGTTCCGCGGTGTTTTGTTTCCGAGTACAAATCGCCCTCTCTGAAAAGTGTTGACCGTGTTAGCACTTCGGGTTTCAGGTAGTCGGTTTGTCCTGTAATATAAACCCCGTCGTATAAAATCGTGTCGGGTTCAGTAGGTTCAGGTTCATCGGTATTTGTTCTTTTAACATTGACTTCAACCCGGTTGATGGTGTATTTTTTGGCGATATATGGTGCAATCAGTGGTTTTTTCCGAACCAGGAGATTTATCGTAAAAGGCGTTTGGGAAGTGTCGGCAACTATTTCAATTTCGTTGGGGCTGAAAAAGTAGTATCCTTCTTCAACCAGCATCGAAGCCAGTTTTCGTTTTTCGTTTCTAATGGTTTCAAGGTTAAAAATATCTCCCGTTTTGAGGTTCAGATTTGGGGAGTAACTGTTTATCAGCGTGTCGATTGAATCGAGTGCCGGTTGGTTGAGTATTTGCGCTAACCGGTAGGGCTGTTCAACTTTAACCGAATATAAAATCCTGGCTTTTCGCGGGTTATTTTTTGCCGTGTCAAGCGTGTAACTTGCATTTGTATTAAAGAATCCATTGGCAAAAAGATCCGACTCAATTTTTTGAATCCGCAGGTCGGGGTTAATTTCTGAAATCAAAACAGGATTTTCATTCAACGTGCGGTAAAAAAAACCTCCCCGTTTTCCTTCCTCAGGTTTTTTGTAAGTGTAATACCATAATCCCACCGGAGGTAGAATCCTCCTGCCCATCAACGAATTATTGGGTTCGGCATACGAAACTACACCGGCAATTTCTTCGGCTTTTTTTACTGTTTTACTTTTTTCGTTGCTGATGATTTCTACTTTGCGGCCATTGTACAATATCTGGTCGCCGGTCATGAATTTAGTATTCGAGCACGAATTGATTAACAGTACAACAAGCACAGCAACAATTAGTAATATGTTTTGATGGATTCTCATTGTTAATTGTCAGTGTTTACCTTCTTTGACTGTTTTGTTTTTTTGCCCCGTTGCCATATATCTTTCAGTTTTGAATAATTTTTCCGGTAAAGGAATCCTGCGCCGAATTTAATCACTTCACCTTCAAGCATATCCTCGTAATCACGTTTCTGGTACAGTTTCAGATTTTTTGTATTGGCCGAATCAAGGGCATATTCAAAAATAAAATTTTCGAAAATACTGTTGGTTTTATAGGCGCCCTCGTTATAATCATTTAGTTTTCCTGACAGCCGCACAGTAGCCCGGTCGTTCATAAACCGGTGCTCCATCTCATAAGTAAAACTTGTTTTATCCTGACTACCGGTTGATGTTGACTGATTGTAAGTATCAATCCCAAATGAGAGGTCGGTGTTTTTAAATTTTGAACGTGAGAGCGAGTTAAGTTGCGATTCCCAAAAACTGTTAATTTGCGATGCAAGATAATCGCCGGAGCTTTCAATCCCAGGTATATCAATGGTTTCGAAAAGAAGCAGGTTTATTGCCTGCCGCATGGTTTCGTCTTCCGACAGCGAACTTAGAACACTTGTAATGTACTGGTCGGGGCTTTGAATTGCAAACTTAATTTCGAGTTGTGAGAGTTTTTCTTTCAATTGCATTGAAACAATAAAATCGACCGCCCGGCTTTTATTATCAATCGGATTGAGATAGGAGCCTTTTACGCGGGTGTTTGCTTCGAGATTCAGTTCAGGGTTTTCGATACTGCCATCCCATTTTAATGAACTTCCCGGCGTTATTTTGAACTCTTTCATCGGCCATCCTGTAATTTTAAGTTTGCAAACGCCGGTTTTAATTTCGTATATCCCGTTTAAACTCATGGTGTTGTTGGGCAGCATATTGTAATTCAGCAATCCGTCGCCGCCAATTGAAATATCGACATTGTAAATTTCCGAAATCCTTACATTGAAAATGCTTTTGGAGTTAATCCCGATGGTTGTTTCAATATTTGGCATTTGTGTGGTGGATTTTTCCTGTCCGGTTTCGGGGTAAATAACCTGCATACTTTCGTTTATCACTGCAAAAACCACGTCGGTTTGCGTTCCCTTAACCGATAAATCCTGAACTAACTGGTATGTAAGGTTAGTGCCGTCTTCGAGTTCGATATTTCCGGTGATTGAAGGGCTAAAAACTGAACCATTGATGCTTAACGCCGAATTGACTATGATTGAACCAAAAAACGCCGCGTTGTCTGATTCCGGAATGTTCATTAAAAGAATTTTATCGGTTTTCACCTTTAAATCAGCCCAAATGTTCTCACTGTTTTCAAATACAATATTTCCGTTAACCGTCAACGGGCGTTTCAAACTGTCGATAACCGTGAAATTGTTGAACAGAAACCGGTTTTCCCTGATTTCAATTTTGTTGTCGGGAATGGTAAGCCATGCTTCCAGCGGAATAACTTTCAATCCAAAATTGTTAAAACCGATTTCGCCATCAACGGTCATTTTGCCGTTTTTGCTGTTAGCAATCAAATTACCGGCTGATGTGCCGTGCAGGTTATTGGCGAATTCGCTGATAAAGGGTTCAAAAAGCTGAAAATTGAGTTTGCTGAATTTACTTTTTAACTGAAGTTCATTTTCAATTGTGTTGGTTGTCACCTCTGCCTGAAGTGAAAGCGAATCGTCAGTCGAAACCAGTAAACGGCTGCTCAGAATACCTGTTGAATCGGCAGTCAGATTTCCGGTAATGTCGATAAGATTGAAATGAATATTTTCCCATTTCATCCGGTGAATTTGCATATTCATTTCAACATTATGGTGAGCAGTTTTTGTATAAACCACATTGGCATCAATTGAGCCATCGGGAATAAAACCAACGATTCCGGGGATTGCCAGGTTCTTTAGTTCAATATTTCTAATCTCGAGGCCGAGTGTTTCGGTGTTTTTCCCTTTAAATCCAATGTAGCGATTGCCAAAATGCAAATCGAGAGCCGCAATCAGCGTTTTCGTCTGTTTGTCCCAGGTTAGAAATTCGGGAGGAGACAAAACCCAGGGATTTTTATCGATTATCCAGTCATGTGTAGCCGATTTAAAAACTACAGTGTTGTTTTCACTTGTACCTTTTAAGTTTATCCGGTGAAGTAAACTGTCCGAAATATCAGAAACAGTAAAACCAGCAGTAATGACCGAGGGTAAAACTTCAACATTTACATTGGCTTTGCCAAATTTTACCTGTGGGCCGATCAAACTGTCGTGGTTTAAATCAATTGTTATAAAGTTGTTTGTAGTAAGGAGAGAAACCCTGGGATTATAACTTTTTAATTCATTATAACTTACCCAGTCTGTAAAAACTTTGCTGCGCATTGTACTGTCGTTCGCAGTTTTGCCGATTTCAAT
>DATITY010000153.1:0-2135 GCA_035467235.1 Draconibacterium sp.
TATTGTTGACAATCCAACTGATGTGGTGTATCAGAAGAACACCCTGGAAGCACAAATGTACCACAGGTTCGGGATTATTGATGGAAACAACGACTTAGCCGGTATTTGGGGTGCTGCCAACATTAAACTGGGAGTAACCTATTCACTTACAGACAGATTAACCGTTGGTGTTGGTACTACAAAAAATCATAGATTGTACGATTTTAATGCCAAATATGCGCTTTTAAGACAAACCAAGTCCGGAAAGATGCCCATAAACCTAACGTATTATGGTAATTTCACTTATGATGGAAGAGATCAGGAAAACACCAATTTTAATTACGACCAGGACCGTTTTTCTTTCTTCAACATGATCATTATTTCGCGCAGGTTCAGTCCGAATTTCTCTATGCAGGTAGCTCCGAGTATTTCGCATTATAACCTCGTGGAAGCGGATATGGAAAATGACATGTTCGCTGTAGCATTTGGAGCCAGATATAAAATAAGCCCTCAAACGTCTATTTTAGTTGATTACAGTCAACCTTTGAGCAATTTTGACAGCGACCCGGAACCCGGACTCAGTTTAGGATTTGAATTTGCTACTTCAGCACATGCTTTCCAGATCTTTGTCAGCAATTACTGGGGCATTATACCACAGGAAAATTATATGTGGAATCAGAATGACTTCTTTGGAGGAGATGTATTGTTAGGATTTAATATCACGAGGATTTATAATTTTTAGTTTATTTAATTTAAGTTTTATAAGTGCAGACCAAAGTTTGGGGGAATTTTGGTCTGTTTTTTTTTGCCCCATCCTGATTCCTGATTTCTTTATAGAGCCGTCTATGTATCGTAAACAGAAGGAGTGTTTGGTTTCGGTCTTGATTCACTTCATTATGGATTTCTTGAAAATTTGTAATGAAAAATTACATTAGCTTATAAAAATTAATAAAAACCAAGATCAGCTATTGATCAATGAAGCATATAATAGATTTAAGAAAGTCATCAATTTGACTTGTTCAATAAATATTATGGTATATCCTTAAGTAACATAAGTAACTGTTCTGAGGCGCATGATGGGCCAAATATTCAAAAAAAATTTATAATAAGTTGATATACAGCACTATAAAAATAATCTAAAATGATTTTTGTCATGCTTTAAGTTGTTTTTTCAGGTTAGATTTACGTAACATTATAATTACAACATTATGAAAGACGACAAAGAGCAAAATAAAAATACGGACCGAAGGAAGTTTCTGAAACTCGGATTATTTACCGGAGTAACTGCGGTTGCAGGTACCGGCCTGATGGCAGGACTTGGGTCCAAAGAAGAAAAGGTCTCCTCGGGAGAAAAAATGAGATTGCTTACTCCAGACGGTAAAATTGTAGAGGTGGATGCCGAAAACATCAACAAATACCCGGAGGCACTTGTTACTCCAGAAGAATCAAGAAAGGGCATACCCAACCGGAAATTCGTGATGGTGATCGACCTGGCCAAATGCAAAAATGCCAGAAAATGTGTTGAAGGCTGCCAGAAGGCGCACCAGTTGGATTACAATGAGGAATTTATGAAGGTACAGCTGATCCAGAACAATGAGGAGTCGTCTCCTTATTGGTTTCCAAAACCCTGTTTTCATTGTGATGAACCGCCATGTGTAACCGTTTGCCCGACCGGGGCAACTTTTAAACGGGATGATGGTATTGTTTTAATTGATAATGACCGTTGTATAGGTTGCAAGTTCTGTATCACCAGTTGCCCTTATTCCGCCCGTTCGTTTAACTGGGGTCATAAAGATAAATTTGATAACAAGGGCATCCCGTATTCTCCTGAAACCAGTGTGCCTGCCGCTGAGGGAACCGTGATGAAATGCGATTTTTGTCCGGACCTGCTCCGACAGGGAGAGCTGCCGCATTGTGCCAAATCGTGTCCGATGGGAGTGATCTATTTCGGTGATAAAAACGAAGACATGGTTACCAACGGAGAAGAAACGGTTCGTTTTTCTACACTGATCAACGACAGGGGAGGTTACAGACATCTGGAACATTTGGGTACCAAACCCAATGTATATTATTTGCCGCCGGTTAACAGACAATTTCCTCTGGAACGCGGATTTGAAGTGGAAGAGGATATCATAGAGCGCTATAAAGATGTTCCT
>DATITY010000154.1:0-5595 GCA_035467235.1 Draconibacterium sp.
TGCACTTTGCTCACATTCTCAATCACTCCGCCGTAAAGATGAAAAGCTGATCCGTCAATATATTTCCTGGCTTCCGGGTCGTTTAAAACTGTTATCGGATATTCGGGTTTGTCGGCATTGTGGTCGTAAATAATGATTTTGGTTTTTACTCCGGAAGCTTTAAAAGCCGGTCCCAGGCTGCGTTTTATAAAATCGGCCTGTTCGGTTGCAGGCATCAGTAAACTGGGATTGTTTCCGGGGTGCAACGGTTCGTTTTGTACCGTGATCGCATCAATCCGGATTCCTTCGTTTTGCATTTCCTGAACATATTTCACAAAATACTTTGCGTAAGCATCGTAATATTCAGGTTTCAAACTTCCGCCTTTCGATGCATTGTTGGTTTTCATCCAGGTGGGTGGTGACCAAGGAGAAGCAAGTATTTTAATTTCGGGATTGATTGCAAGAATTTCCTGTAAAACCGGAATCAGAAATTTTTTATCAGGCGCGAGCGAAAAACGCTCCATGTTAACGTCGGTCTCACCTTCAGGTAAATCGTTGTACGAAAAAACTTCTGCATCTAAATCCGATGCACCAAGACTGATTCGCAGGTAGCTGATACCAATATTTTCTTTGTCAAAAGCAAACAGTTCGGTTAAGAGTTCGTGGCGTTTTGCTGCCGACATGTTGTTAATGTGAAAAGCACTTCCACCGGTAAGTGTAAAACCAAACCCGTCCATTTCCTGAAAGATTTTGTCTGCATTAACTTCGATGGCTGGCAGGCTTTTGTCGGTGGCAACTGAAAAACCGGTTTCCTGTTTGGCAAACAATGCCGATTTATCGGGTTTGGTGAGGTAAAACAAAACCTCTGCCGGCTTTTTTTGAGTGATTGATTCAGGATTTTCTTTGTAATTCAATCCCAAATTCAATAATGCAAAAAAGGTAAAAATGGCAAGTAACCGGATTTTATCGTTCATGATTTAAATATTATTAATAAGTCCGAAAGTACCCAATTCATCTGAAAAATAAAACCCAGTTACATAATTTTTGAATGATTTATTTCTGCCGTAACGGAGGCATCGGAACCGGAATATCAAAATATGTTGAACCTTCACCTAAACCTCCTGTGCAGTTGGTAACACATGCCTGTCGTGTTGATGGGCATTCAGCAGCCCAGAACATGTACCCCAGCATTCCTGAAGTTATTCCTGCACCATTGGGCATTATCATCGTTACGTAATTTCTGTTGGTGTACTGAATTGAAGAGTAGAAATTTACACATTCCATTGTTGGCTGGTTGCCACTGATGTAAAGCGCCCCCGTGAATTTACAGGGCGCCAGCGGTGGAATGGGTGGTGCATACTGAGGTTTTCCGTCAATGTGTTCATCCCAGTTTTCGATTGCGCCCGAGGCCGAAGGTTGCCGTGCCGGAACCATTGCATTGGCATAATCAAGAACCTGCTTGTCAGTACGAAGCCAGTCGGCAGTGGCTTTCCGGCAGAGCGCAATTAACCAGCGGTCGCCGGCAGCCAGGTCGATGGTGAGGCGTGCAGCATGATTTTCTCCTGTTGCATCATAAGGTAATTTACTACGATAAGCATCAATAAATGCCTGTAATCCAACAAGGTCAGGATCACTGCTTTGTTCGTAATCAATCTCAATTCCAACACCAAGGGAATCAGCAATAGCCGCGGCATTTAATCCCAGTTGTGTTGCATTTTTGGCAAGTGCTGCATTCCAGTCGCTGGTGTATGTTATTCCTCCAATCGAGAGCATTACACGAATGCCGGCGTCTTTGAAATATTTTATTACTTCTGACGTCATTCCTCTTTGTAATCCATTCAATGTGGTTGCATCGGTAGTTTTGTTCAGTAATTTCAACGGATTTACAAAGCTCAAAACAACCAGGTTTACTGATGGTGTTCCATCTCCCCGGTTAATAATCCAATGATTTTCCGAATCAAATTCTGAAATTGTTCGTGTTGTACCCCAGGTACAGTAATCCTTTCCCGCATGCCAGACTCCGTAAATCTGAAGATTGGTAATGGTATCAGCTAACATATAGGGTGGTTTTGGGATAGTTTTTGCCTTTAAAATTGGATCTTCCGTGATTAGGTCATTCTTTTCACAACCTGCAACCAATAACAGAATAAGGAGCAGGATTGATTTAAAAATCTGAATTGATTTCATAATTAATTTAGATGATTAAGAAAATTTCAAATTTGAAGTTTTTTGAAAAGAGGCTGCATGCTAAAACCGGCAGCCTCTTCCTGTTCATGTTTATCTCTGTTTTACGATTTTTAGATTATCAATATTTCGCCCTTGCCGTACAGATAAATTGTACAATCCGGGACTCAATGATTCACCAATGCTTATGAATTGTTTATCAGGTGTTTCGAGTTTGGTAACCAGTCTGCCGCTGATATCAAAAACTGAAATTACAATCAATTCGTCTGATGACGACTGAACCTCAAGATTAAAGCCGGCATTGCTTGGGTTTGGCCAAACCTTAGCCATGAAAGGTACATTTCCTTCAACCGTGCTAATTTCAGCAGATTTTGTTTTATTCCCCATTTTACCTGGCTTACCCATGTCATGAGGTACTGTTACTATTATTTGCTGAAATGCATAATTATATGAATCATCGTTGCAAAAAATGTAAATGAAATACTGACGATCGCTGCTGTCGGTAGCAGATCTTTCGGCCCTGAGAAATACGTTGTGATTATCCACAATCTCCCAGTCGGGCGCAGTATTTCCGTCAGCGCTTCCATTGTCAGGTTCGTTGCTGAAAACGTAAATTTCAGTCTGAACATCCGTGTCGCAATTATCGGTCACCGTGTAATCGAGTGGTACGGGAACCATTTGATGATTTGGCGGCCAAAGAGTTACTATTTGATTTGGTGACAATGTAATTATTGGTGGTTCAAATTCATATACAAAAACTTCGAAGCTGCAGAATGCTGTATTTCCTTCGGCATTGGTGAGCATAAAAGTATTGATGGTATAACCAATCGGGAAAAACGAACCGCTCGGTAATCCTTCAATCTGTTCAATGATTAATCCTTCGCCCCCGCAACTGGGTGCTGCAGTAACTTCCGGATAACTTACATAAGCACCGCACGTTCCGGGTTCACTGGCCATGTAAATTCCATACGGACATTGTATTGCGGCAATCGGGCAGGTAGTTGCCTTAAATGTATATTCGCCGGACAACCGGTTAAAAGTTACGTTGTAGATCCCGGCCGGGACATAAATATTAGGTCCATTCTGGAAACCCCATCCGCTGGGAAATTCCCATCCTCCCCAGTTAATATCCCAACTGTTTTCTGCCCTGAACTTAACCTCTCCGTCGGTGAATGTCAAATCGTTTATAAAATAATTTATTCCATCGAAAGTTGTTAAATCGATATCATCATCCCAGCCGTTCAGCGCAGAACCGAGAATTCCGATATTGATGAAGGAAAAACTGTAATCGCGGGTCGCGATGTTAAATGTAACCGTGTATGTACCGGCGGTTACAGGAATAGCATCTCCGTTATTATATGTGGCAGTTCCGCTGGGGAAGGTAGTGCCTCCCCAGTTATTGTCCCAGGAGTCATCCTGTCTGAATTTTGCGCCCCCGTCAGTGAAACTGTAGGATGTTAACGTATAAGTTACACCGTCAGAAGTGGTCATATTCACATCAGGGCCCAATTCAAAATTGGGAGGTACAGCACTTCCGATGATTCCGATGTATGGCAGGCAGTTGTTTATACATTCAAATGAATACTCGCCTGTTTCGCGGTTAAAAGTGATGTCGTAAATTCCGGGATTTGGGACAATGATATCCGGTCCATAAACAGTTGCTGTGCCCTCGGGAAAATCAGTACCTCCCCAGTTTTTGCACCAGTTGTCATCCTGTCTGAATTTTACCCTGCCTGAATTTAAATATAAATCAGTAAGGGTGTAAATAATTCCATCGGAGGTCTGCATATTTTCATCCACATCCCAACCACTTAATGAAGTTCCCAATATCCCAATGGAGGGAATATAAGTTCCAAGGTCTTCCAAAACCATTTTGTCAAAATAAATGGTATTGTTTTCAAGGAATCCAAACTCGAAACTGACTTTGTGGTAAGCAAAAACACAGGGAACATTAAAATCGAGCGTTATGGTTTGCCAGTCGGTGCTGGCAGTGTGCCAGTAACGGTCGTAACCAATAAAATTGGTCCAGTTCCCTTCGTTTTCTCCCAGAAAAACACCAAAATCGCCCTGTTTATCTGCCTTTACATCAAAAGACAACCGGTAGGTATGGCCTTCTTCAAGATTAAAACCAGCCTGAATAAGTTGAACTTCCCAGTTATAATCTCCGAGATTACCCACATGAAACTGACATACGCCATCAATTACTGCTGAATTGACGTCCATATACCAACCTACATATTTACACCAAACATTGGGAGGAAGATAACCGTAATCGTTAATTTCAGTAGTTGTGCTGAAATCGCCATCATAAAGCAGGTTTTGTCCCTGCAGTTTCGGTACTGAAAAAAACAGCAATCCGAGAATCAAGGAAGTAAAAATTTTTGTTTTCATACACTTGAATTTTTTGTTTACGGAAGAGCAAATTTTTATTGAATTGTAAATTTGCCGTCAACGCGATAAGCCATCAAAAGCTGCACACGGGTATAAGTTTATACCTTTTAGGAGAGATTCTCAATCACAGGAATAAATTTCTGTGATACAGCAGTTTTCATAAGTTTCAGGAAAATGAAATATACAAAATTTGTCCGAAAAAAACAAGTTATTCGCCATAGGTTTAAAACGGATAAATACTCGAAAATCATGCGAATTAGCTGATATTTTCACTATTTTATTTTACCCCTGAGTTCTTAAAAGATAATTCACAATCCATTGTAAATGAGGTTGGAATGTTGTAATTTTAATTGTTCTTTCAATATAGGAATAACATTTTGAATAATTTTACTGATGCATCGTGAGTTCATACAAAAGCTAACAAATCTCGTTGAAGCCAACCTGGCAAACGAGAAATTTGGCCCTGAAGAACTGGCCAAAGAAGCCGGTATGAGCCACTCGAACCTGAACCGCAAACTCAAAACCCTTTCCTATCGAAATGCCAGCCAGTTCATTCGCGAGGTAAGGCTTAAAAAGGCAAGGGAATTATTGCAGAATGAAGATTTAACTGCAGCAGAAATTTCGTATCGTGTAGGTTTTGGCAGCCCAACCTATTTTAACAAATGTTTTCACGAATATTTTGGTTACGCACCGGGAGAATTGAAAAACCATGAACCTGGCAACGAACCGGTAGAATTACCGGCTGAAGCTATTCCCAAAAAATCAGGACGAACAAAAATGCTGACTGGACTTGTAATTGGTTTGATTATTATTATTATTATTCCGGCGGCTTTTTTCCTTATTCAAAAAGTTTTAAACTCAAAAGAAAAATCAATTGCTGTACTTCCTTTTATAAACGATAGTCAGGATACCACAAACGTATTTTTCATCAATGGAATGACAGAAACCGTAACAGATAAACTGGCTAAAATCAACGATTTAAAAGTTACTTCACGTAATTCTGTAGAACGTTACAGGAATAATAAAACAAAATCGACACCC
>DATITY010000155.1:0-21438 GCA_035467235.1 Draconibacterium sp.
GAAAACCGGTTTAATGCCACATTTTCAACCGCAGCACAAGCCTGTTTAATCGGAATTATCGCGTTTAAAGCGTGTTTTACCTGCACCACTTCGCGCGGATTAATCCTCCCAACAGCAACTTTCGAAATCAAACGTTCCAAATCGCCAATCTGTCGTAAATGTTCGTCTATGATTTCCCTTATTTCCGGATTTTTCAGAAACAATTCAACCACATCAAGCCGGCGGTTAATGGGTTCAATATCTTTCAGCGGCAGCGCCATCCAGCGTTTCAGCAAACGCGAACCCATGGGAGAAATAGTCTTGTCCACAACATCGATCAGCGATTTTCCGTTTTCCTGGATGGGTGAAAAAAGTTCGAGGTTGCGAATCGTAAACCTGTCGAGCCAGACATAATGATCCTCTTCAATACGGCTTAAATTATTAATGTGGCTCAACCTGTTGTGTTGTGTAATATCGAGGTAATGCAAAATCGCACCCGCCGAAATTATTGCCAGTTGCATTTCCTGCACGCCAAAACCTTTTAACGAAGAGGTTTCGAAATGACGTTTTAACCGATCGGTGGCAGCATCGTCGGTGTAAACCCAGTCTTCAAGATTGAAAGTGTAATATTTTGAACCAAAAATTTCGTTGAATTCTTTTCCCCTTCCGCGTTGAAAAAGTACTTCTTTGGGTTGAAAAGAGCTTAAAAGTTTATCGATATATTCAAATTTCCCTTGTGCTGTTAAAAACTCCCCGGTTGAAATATCGAGAAAAGCAACACCGGCCGTTTTTTTATCGAAATGAACAGATGCCAGAAAATTGTTTTCACGGTTTTCAAGAATATTGTCATTAATTGAAACTCCGGGTGTAACCAATTCGGTAATGCCCCGTTTTACGATCGTTTTTGTGAGTTTTGGATCTTCCAACTGCTCGCAAATGGCCACCCGCTGGCCGGCCCTCACCAGCTTTGGCAAATATGTATCGAGTGCGTGATACGGAAAACCTGCCAACTCAACATAACTCGCTGCCCCGTTGGCCCGGCGTGTTAATGTAATCCCCAAAATTCCTGCGGTTTTAATCGCGTCCTCGCCAAAAGTTTCATAAAAATCGCCCACCCTGAAAAGCAAAACTGCATCAGGATGTTTTTCTTTGATGTCGTAATATTGTTTCATCAAAGGGGTTTCGACATATTTTCTTGTTTCAGTCATTCGTCAGCAAAGATAATTTTTTGGCGGTTGAAGGGAAATAAATCAGGTTGAAATAAAATCAGATATATTACGACTATTTAATCTTTTATTTCAATATTTGCATTGAATTATTTAAAAATGGGAAGAAATGAGTTGCAATGGATGTTCAAATAATAGTTCAGTAAACAACCTGATGGTTGATAGTTATAGCTGGTTGGACGAATTGCCAGACACTTCAGATCAGTCTGATATTGTTGAAGTTAAGTTTAAAACTACAAGAAGGGAATATTTTTCGAACAGCGAGAATTTAGATATAAAAAGGGGAGATAAAATTGTAGTTGCCACCTCACCCGGACACGATATTGGGGAAGTTACGCTTACCGGTTATCTGGCGGAAAAACAGTTTTTAAGGAAAATAAAAAATCCTGCGGGTTATAAACTGAATACGGTTTACCGAAAAGCATCGCCCAACGACATCAAAATTCTGCAGGATGCGCGCGATCGTGAAAAACCAACCATGATTAGGGCCCGTCAGATTGTTAATGAGCTGGAACTGGACATGAAAATTGGAGATGTTGAATTCCGGGGCGACAACAGAAAAGCTATCTTCTATTATCTTGCTGATGGGCGTGTTGATTTCAGGGAACTGATAAAATTGTATGCCCGGGAATTCGGGATTCTGATTGAAATGAAGCAAATCGGGTCCCGACAGGAAGCAGGAATTGTTGGGGGAATTGGCTCGTGTGGCCGGGAACTTTGCTGTTCGAGCTGGCTTACCAATTTCAAAACAATACCATCGGGAGCAGCATTAAAACAGGGCCTCTCGCCGGCTGCTTTAAAAATGTCGGGAGCATGTGGCAAACTCAAATGTTGTTTGCTTTATGAACTGGACACATATATTGAAGCTCAAAACGAGTTTCCAAAAGAACTGCTCAATCTCGATTTGGCCAAAGGAACTGCCAAACCTTTTAAAACAGATTATCTCAAAAAAGAGATTTGGTACAGTCTTGAAGGTAACATTAGTACAATTTTTAATTTGTCGATTCAACAGGTAAAAGACATCATTCAGAAAAACAAACGGGGAATCAGGCCCGAAATAAATTCTGTTGCCGAGGACGGAAAAGAAGAAAATAAAATGGAAGTGAAACTGGATGGAAATATTGACAGATTCGATAAAAACAAAAAGATTTTAAACAAGAAAAGGAGGTCGAAATTTAAACCTAATTCAACGGGTTCAGCAAAGTTTGTGGTGAATAAAAACTGAAAATGATTCGTTATTTTTTACGAATGATTGTCATCCCGTCGCGTAGTGGCAGGATGACTTTTTCTACCCTGTTATCGTTTTTAATCATCTCGTTAAACTGAATAATTCCGAGGGTTGCAATATCATCTTCTGCCGGAGTTTCCAGTACTTTTCCACTCCACAAAGTATTGTCGGCAATAATAGTTCCTCCACTGTTCATTTTGTCGAAAACTGCCATGTAATAAGCTGGATACTCAGGTTTATGTGCATCGATAAAAACAAGATCGAAAGTTTCGTTTAAGGTTGGAATTATATCAAGTGCTGATCCAATTTTCTGCACAATTAAATCCTGAATCCCGGCTTTTTTAAAATATTTTTTGGAAATATTCTCCAGTTCATCATTAATTTCGATGGTGATTAATTTTCCTCCTTCCTGAAGACCTTTTGCAAGACAAATGGCTGAATAACCTGTAAACGTTCCGAGTTCAAGAATATATTTCGGGCGAATCATTTTCGAAAGCATGGTAAGCACCTGACCCTGCAAATGTCCTGAAATCATTCGTGCCCCAAGCATGTTTAAATGCGTTTCGCGGTCCAGTTCCTTCAAAATTCCATCTTCAGGTTCAATGTGATTCAGAATATATTTGTCGATTTCCTTTAAGCGGTTCATGAATTGAAAAAGATTAATGATAAACAAGCGTACTCATTTGATTTTCATTGAGAACAACATTCGCAACTTGCAGCAAATCAGATGAAGTGATTGCATTTATTTTTCTGAAAACCTCGCTCAGCGGATCAACCTGGTTATACAGCAGATAGCTTTTCCCGATGGCTAGCATTAAATCATCGTGACTTTCGGTTGAAACCGCAATTTGCCCCAGTAATTGTTTTTTTGCCTTGCTCAATTGTACTCCTCCCAATTTGTCATCACGGAGTAATTTAAACTCTTTTTTTACCAGCGCCAGCGCCTTTTCAAAATTTTCCTTATCGGTGCCAAAATACACGTTAAAAAGCCCCGTGTCCGTGTAGGCTGTGTACCCCGATTCAATGTTGTACGCCATTCCACGTCGCTCGCGCAATGCCAGATTCAACCGCGAATTCATAGCTGGTCCGCCAATAATATTATTGAGTAAAACCATTACAATCCGCATCGGATGTTTGACGTCGTAAGAAATATTTCCCAGAACACAATGGGTTTGAAATGTATCTTTAACTTCGGTTCTGGTTCCGGGTACATAATTTACAAAAGGTTTTCTCTCATTTATGCGGAGCTTGGTTTCGGCGGTTCCAAAATATTTTTCGGTGTATTTTACCAGCTTATCAAACTTCATATTTCCAACCGAGCTTACCACCATTTGGTCGGTGTGGTAATTATTATCGATAAACCGAAGGATTGAATCGCGATTGAATTTGTTGATATTTTCGCTGGTTCCCAATATATTACGTGCGATCGGGTGGCCATCGAAAACCAGTTCCTCAAATTCATCAAAAATCAAATCCGAAGGCGAATCCTTGTAAGAATTTATCTCTTCCGCAATTACCTCCTTTTCGCGGTTTATCTCTTTTTGCGGATAAACGCTGTTAAATAAAATATCGCTTAAAAGTTCGGCAGCACGCTCGTAATCCTGGGTTAAAAATGTGGAATATAGCGTGGTTTCTTCCTTAGTAGTGTAAGCATTTAACTCACCTCCAACATCTTCAATGCGGCTTAAAACATGATAAGCCCTTCGTTTTTTTGTTCCTTTAAATACAGAATGTTCGATAAAATGCGCCAAACCGTGTTCGTCTTCGGCCTCATCGCGCGAACCGGCATTAATTAACACGCCCAAATGCCCTACCGGAGAATCGGTTTGCTGATGAATCAGCCGGATTCCGTTTTTTAGTGTATGTGTCAGAAAATCAGTACCAACCATTATTTAAAATAATAAGCGGCAAAAGTATAAAAGAAAACGGTACACAGGCACCATTGACATATTTGATTTTTCTTGTGCGAAATCGGATAAGAATTAAATATTTTTTTGTGGATTTGAAAAAATGTTTACTTTTGTCACACCAAAATAAAGGGGTACCATAGCTCAGTTGGTAGAGCAACGGACTGAAAATCCGTGTGTCCCTGGTTCAATTCCAGGTGGTACCACCTCCAGAGGGAAAGATGAAAATCTTTCCCTTTTTTGTTACTGTTTATTCCATTACCATCTTTAACTAAATGAAGCTAAAAACTTACCATTATAATCACGGTGAATGTCCTTTTTATCCCGTTTTTCCTAATTTTAGCTATTCCAAAATATCAATTGAAAAGTAAAAACAGAGAAGTGTTAAATTATGAAGTATTTAAAATTACTGCGTTACGTTGCAGCAACCACAATGTTGTTTATGTTTTCAGAACTTGCATTTTCGCAGATTCCCCATGGTTATAAAGCCACCCCGTTTCAGGATTCAGTTCAACAGATTCCCGGAAGATTTTATGTTTGGCGCTATGATTCGGCTGAAGCAAGAGGCATTTCGTGGCAAACGCCGCGGACAATGCCAATGACAGGCGATTACTACCAGTTCGACGGCCGTAAAACTGCCGGTGTGGAAGACTATATTATTAACAGAGTATTAAATCCTGCGTGGGATGTTTATGGAACAACTGCGCACCAAAATCCGGCGAATCCGGCAGACACCGTTTCAAATCCGATTTCTGATACCACTTTAATTTATAACGACATGAATGCATCTAAAAACGGAATATACATCGGCTACATTGAACATGGTGAATGGATGAAATCAACCGTTAATGTTGCCGAGGATGGGATTTACCAGATTGATCTTATGGTGACTGCCATGACCAGCAATCCATCCATTATGATTTCTGCTTTGCATGGAACGGATTCTATTTCGACGGGCAAAATCGTTTTTAATAATACAGGGAATTATCATTTTTACCAGCTTCAAAAAAACATGGCTAGAATAAAACTGAAAAATGGGCTTCAGGTTATCCGAACTGATATAACAGGTGAACCTCCTTTTAATTTGTGGTTTTACCGGTTCTCGCTTGTTGAGTAAACCATATTCTCCTGTGACAGGAATTTTACTAATGAAGTTTTTCGCAACAATTGCAATTGAAAGTATTGATCTTTAGACTAAAAAACAATTGTTTGAAAGGACATTATCTAATCTGAATAAAATAAAAATCTTTCATTCCATATTCACTGAATAACCACCTTCCCCACTTTTCTTACACCGGGAGTATTTACGGAAATAAAATAAAGACCCGGATTGACATTTTTTCCAAAAGTAAAATTATGTTTTCCTGAATTTGACTGTTGATCAGAAATCACTTCAACCAACTTTCCGTCCGACGAGTACGCAGAGATATTTACATGTTGAAATTTCGGGTTGTAAATTGATATTTGTGCCTGAGTGCTGGCTGGGTTAGGAAAAATCCTGATTTCAAATTCGTTTTCAGGAGTGTCGTTCAGCGCTGTTTTGGTTTCAGAAATTACCAAAAACCGGGGCGTTTCGGTTAGCATCAAATCAATGGTTGAGCCGGTTACGCTGAGTTCCGTTTTTTCACCGTCCAAATCTTTGTCCCTGGGTTGGATGGAGTACGCATATTTTGGCTGGTAACCCATATTGAAATTGTAAATCAGGGTTGCACCGTTATCGGTTTTCGAGTTTTTCGCCCGGGTCCACAATGCATAAACTTTCCCGTTCGATTCGTTTATAAATTCAAAACAAAAAACTTCGTTGTTGCCAATAAGTTCGCGCCAAGAAACAACGCGGTTAAAAACCGCGTCACCCAAGGTGTTTTGCAGGGTTGCCAGGTAATAAAACGATGGTTTTCTCTGAAGTCCGGCAGCCTGATCAGTAATAATTCCACTGGAGTTGTACTGAAGCGTGTTTTTGCTGTCGGGGTCTTTATCCATAAACAAAAAAGCCTTTTCAAATCCCATTTTTAGCGTAACAAAATAGGAGCGGATGATGTAATTGGCCTGTTGTTGTGCAGGTGCATAAACATAAGAATGGTTACTTCCATTCAGAAAAGTGTCCCAGCCAAACTCGGTGAGCCAAACCGGAATTTCAGGCAGTGTTTTTTTGCACCAGTCCATAAAAGCACTCAGATTTTTTTCAAGTCCGTAAATTTCATTTTCAGGAGAATATCCGTCTTGATTATCGGTGCAGTACGTATGAATATTAATCACATCGAACGGTACCCGACCGTTGGAGGCAGCCAGAATTTTCTGAATGTAGGTAGTATTGTTTTTTGCCAGTCCACCTAAAACATGCAAGGCTGTTGAATCCACCGATTTGATTCCGAGCAGCGGATAATCGGCGCTGGTTTCAGTCCCAAATCCATTGTGAACCGCGTTACAGTAAACCGCATATTTTTCAGCCGGCCATTGTGGAGTTTCCCACCAGTAGTCGGGTTCATTGTCGTCTTCGTAGTATTTAACGTAGTTTAAACCTGTAACTTTATCAGCAGTTTCGAGCTTGGATTTGTCGATTTTTTGTGCGCCGTAACGTGCCACCAACTGACCCATAAATTCTAGTTTATCAAGATAATCAGTTGCTTTTGTACCGTCGCCTGTTGAATAAGCACCGCGCGCAGAACCTGCCCATCCGGGTTTATCCAGCGCATCGATCAAAACGTTAATCCCGAGACGTTTGCATTCGTCCATAAATTTGTTGTGGTCGGGCCAGGTGTAACCCTGCGGAAAGGTGGTGATGTTGTCCCATTTGTAATAATTGTCGGCTACTTCATAATGTCCCCACGAGTGATATTCGCGCATCCATTTGGCGCATTTTGCCAAATCAGCCAGGTATTTCTGGTCGTATGAAGCAACATTCGAGTTGATTCCAATAAAATCTGACATCTTTATTGACTGTTTCTCCTGTGCTGAAATAGGGGAAATTGAAAAAGAGATTAAAACAATGTTAAATATTTGTTTCATTGATGTTCAATTGGTTCAGATTGTAAAACTAACAGGTTACCTGAAATCTGGCAACAAAACGATTTGAATATTTTTACTTTCTTTGGGTTTCATAAAAAATCTGATAATGAATATAGTTGTACTTGACGGATATGTTTTAAATCCGGGAGATTTGAGTTGGGACGGAATAAGAAAACTGGGCGACTGTACCATTTACGACCGCACTCCATCCGAACTGACAATTGAACGTGCAAAAGGAGCTAACGTACTTTTTACCAACAAAGTAATTCTAAACAAAGAAATCATCGGACAACTGCCTCTGCTTAAATATATAGGTGTACTTGCAACCGGGTATAATGTTGTTGATACTGAAGCTGCAAAAAACGCAGGAATTACGGTAACCAACATTCCTGCATACAGCACAGCTTCTGTGGCTCAAATGGTTTTTTCGCATATTCTGAATTTTGCGCAGAATGTGGCGGTACATGCACAATCTGTTTCGGCTGGTGATTGGGCGACGAGCGTTGATTTTGCCTACTGGAAAACACCGCAAACCGAGTTGGCCGGGAAAACACTTGGAATTATCGGATTTGGACAAATTGGTCAGGCTGTGGCAAAAATTGGATTGGCTTTGGGAATGAGCGTGATTTTTAATAATCGCAGCCAAAAAGAAACCGACCTGAAAGCCTCGCAAGTTGATTTGGAAAAACTGCTGTCTGAAAGCGATTTTGTTAGCATTAACTGTCCGCTAACGCCCGGGAATATGGGATTCATAAATAAAAGCACGCTCGAAAAAATGAAACCGACCGCGTTTTTGGTAAACACAGGACGGGGTCCGTTAGTTAACGAACAGGATTTAGCTGATGCACTGAATTCGGGAAAAATTGCCGGTGCAGGTCTTGATGTTTTATCAGATGAACCGGCACGTTCTGATAATCCGCTACCCCGCGCTAAAAACTGCTTTATTACGCCACATATTGCCTGGGCGACATTTGAGGCGCGAACCAGGCTTATGAATATTGCAACTGAAAATCTAAAAGCATTTATTGAAGAGAATCCAAAAAATGTGGTGAGTTAGAGAAATCGTAAATTGTTAACCAATTATTAACGTTTTATTTTTAACATTTATAATAAAACTTTTTTATTTTTCGACCGTTTATCCTTTGCTATATTACATCAAAATGGTATTCAAAATTGCACATGTTATTTTACTTGCTTCGGTGAAATATTTTTTCACTTTACCTTACGCAATGATAATTGGCCTGAACTACCAACAGGCGGTAATTTCCCTGTTGATTGGCGGCATTGGCGGTTTTTTGTTTTTTTATTATATGAGCAAAAGAGTTATTGTTTGGTTTGATTATTTAAAGCCAAGAATGTGCCGCTATATACCAGCATTTATTAAAATGAGGTTTCAGATTGTATGCGAAACATTAATGACCAAGAAATCAAAAAAAGTTTTTTCGCGGAAAAGCAGATTTCTGGCTAAAGTTAAAACCACATATGGATTTTGGGGCATAATTATAGCTACCCCTTTTTTACTTACCATCCCGGTTGGAGCTTTTTTAGCCAACAGATATTATGCAAAACGACCACAGACTGTTCCTTTTATGATTTTATCGATTATTAGCTGGGCTGCGGTTTTATCGGGAATCGTTCATATTTTCCCGAAGGTATTTTTTTAGGATTTCCTGATTAACGGAATGTTGAATCAATCTGCGATCGGCAGCCACAAAATCAATTTTCTCCAATTCCTTTAATGTAACCCAATTAAAATCATGATGTTCCTTAAGTTTTAATTCACCTGATTTTAAGACGCACAAAAATGGAATTAACTCAATTTTCTTGAATCCATAATCATGAATCAAAGAAACCATTGGTTTTCTGATTTCAATTTCAATCTCCAATTCTTCCCTGATTTCCCTGACAATACATTTTTCTTCCGTTTCACCCGGTTTTAATTTCCCACCCGGGAATTCCCATTTCAAAGGATGGTCGGAACTGGTATTGCGCTGGTTAACAAGTATTTTGTTTTGGTGAATAATAATAGCGCACGTAACTTTTAGCATATATCAAAATTATAAAAGTTTGATTTTGGCAAAGAACGAAAAATATATATTTGTAAAAATCCTGTAAAATGACCAAAGAAGAACTGTTTGAACTTATTGTATCATGGGATAACCTGCCGTATCTTTTAAAAGAAATAAGCACAAATCATGAGTTTTATAGTTTGTTAATGGAAATAGCGCTTTATAATGGTAATCAAAAAAGCTGGAGAGCGGCTTACATGGCAGATAAAATTAACGATATCAATCCCGAACTGTTGCAACCATTTTTGACTGAAATGATTGAGCAGGTTAAAATCGAAAAAAACGATGGTAAAAAGCGCCATTTTCTGAAATTAATAAGTCTGAACGAACTCCCCTCGGAACAGCAAGGTGTTATGTTGGATTTTTGTATGAAAACATTTACATCAGCAAAAGAAACTTTAGCTGTACGGGTTCATGCAATGCAAATTTTGTATAATATTTCTGAAAAAGAACCTGATTTAAAACCGGAGATTTTAGCCATTATCGAACATGAAATGGAAAACCATTCTTCACCCGGAATTGTCTCGCGCGGGAAGAAACTGGTCTGGAAACTGAGAAAATAAATATGAATTAAAGATTGAAGAACAACGTTATAAAAATAATGCCGGCAATCAGGAAAAGCAATAAGACAAAAAATCCAAATACACCAATGGTAAAACCTTTATTCAATTTTTCCTTTTTTGTATTTAAAATTACCTGGTCGATGGCCCGCACCAAACGGGCAGGAGCTTTTTCATTTTTAACAACATAATCTGCAGCCCCAAGTTTCATAATTGTTATTGCAACTTCAACATCATTTTGTCCGCTTAGAAAAATAAAATTTATTGAAGGTTGTGTTTCTTTGACTTTTTTCATCAATTCCAGCCCGCTCATTCCCTCACTGGAATAATCAAGAATTATAATTTCCGGATTTAAATTAAGCTCTCTCATGCATTCTTCACCACTCTTAAAAATCTTAAGATTAGCGTACTTATGAGACTTCAAATGCCCCACTATCAAATCTTTATAAATGATGCTCTCTTCGATAATGAAAATTAATGGATTTTTTGTTTTTTGCATAATACACTTTAATTTAAAATTTATATCGATCTCTGTTTAAATTAACAATTTTTTTTTCAGAATTCAAATTCTAAATTACTCAAAATATTAATTCATCTAATTTCAGTAATAACTTCTTTTTTATTGAATTAATTGTACCAGACACAACAATTTATTTGAGTTTTATTGACATAAAACAGATTTCCCATTTTTGTCAATTTCTGTTTTTAATAAACTTAAAATTTTCTGGAAATAAAAGATATGGTAAAATTTATTCAGCTAAGTTTGTTTTCGAAATTGTAGAAAAACAAAATGTTACTTGCAATCGATATTGGAAATACAAATATTGTATTTGGAGTAAATCACACGAGTGAATGGCTTCACAACTGGCGAATTCAAACCGACCCGTTAAAAATGGCAGATGAATACAGGGTTATTTTTAGCTCTCTGCTTACCGACGGAAATATTTGCATTGCTGATATTAATGAAATAATTATCAGCAGTGTTGTTCCATCGTTGGTTTATCCATTTGCTGAGATGCTTTCAAAACTTTTGCCCGGAAGCAGAATTATTACAGTAGGGCCTGAGATTTACCATAAACTGCCTATAAAAGTCTTAAATCCTTATCAAATTGGTTCCGACCTGGTTGCCAATGCGGTTGCAGCTTATGAGAAATTTGGAAAACTTACAACTATTATTGATTTTGGTACAGCGCTTACATTTACTACCATTGGAAAAAATGACGAAATAAGAGGGGTTGCAATTGCTCCCGGACTGCTCACTGCAGTAAGTGCTTTGGCCGGAAAAACTGCTCAGCTTCCTCAGATTCATTTAACCCCTCCTCCATCGGTTTTAGGCGAAAACACGATACATGCAATTCAATCGGGTGTAATTTTTGGTTTCAGCGGACTTGTTGATGCAATAATCGAACGAACTCAAAATGAACTTAAAGAAAAACTTACCGTAGTTGCCACCGGTGGTTTAAGCTCATTAATTGCACCACTTACAAAAAGTGTTAAAATCATTGAACCAATGTTAACCCTTGATGGTTTATGTTTTATAAACACTTACGTACAGAAGTAAAATTGATTATAATTACAATAAAAATAACAAAATGCAACTCGCTAATTGTAAATATTCTGGCACTTTATATATATTAAATGAGGTTGAAAGAGTATGTAGGCGTTCGGTTTAGAAAAACAAAGTTTAAGATTTGTTGTATCTTTGAAAATATTTTTTCGCAAAAATGATTGATAAAAAGGGAAGCTTATTAGAAAAAATAGATAGTCCGGCTGACTTAAAGAAACTTCAACTAGACCAACTACCCGAAATCTGCAACGATTTAAGAAATTTTATCATTGAAGAATTGTCAATAAATCCAGGTCATTTTGGAGCAAGTTTAGGTGTTGTAGAACTTACAGTTGCTTTGCATTATGTGTACAACACACCATACGATCAACTAATCTGGGATGTTGGTCATCAGGCTTACGGACATAAAATACTAACCGGAAGGCGGGAAATATTTAATACAAACCGAAAATTTAAAGGTATAAGTGGTTTTCCAAAAATTGAGGAAAGCGAATACGATTCATTTGGTGTCGGACATGCGTCAACTTCAATTTCTGCAGCATTGGGTATGGCGGTTGCATCGCAGTTAAAAAACGAGAAGAACAGAAAAGTAATTGCCGTAATTGGCGACGGGGCAATGACTGGTGGAATGGCTTTTGAAGCTCTGAATAATGCCGGTGGAAATAATTCCGATTTGTTGGTTATTCTTAACGACAACAATATGGCCATCGATCCAAATGTTGGTGGAATCAACCGGTATTTATTAAACATTTCCAAATCGGAAACTTATAACCGGTTTAAAAAGGATGTTTGGGAAGGACTTGGAAAATTAGATGGCTTTGGGAAAAAAGCGAGAAGATTTCTCCAAAAAAACCAACATGCCCTAAAAAATATGCTGCTTAAGGAAAATAACCTTTTTGAAGCTTTCGATTTCCGGTATTTTGGACCTATTGATGGTCACGATGTTATATATCTCACTGAGGTTTTAAACGATTTAAAGAATATTCCCGGTCCGAAACTACTGCATGTGATTACCCAAAAAGGTAAAGGATTCAAACTTGCCGAAATCAATCAAACCAAATATCATGCACCGGGAGTTTTTGACAAGGAAACTGGGGAGATTTATAAATGTGACTGTCCGGTTGAAAAAGCACCAAAATTTCAGAATGTATTTGGTGAAACCCTTGTTGAGCTAGCCGAATTAAATGAAAAAATAGTTGGAATTACGCCCGCAATGCCAACCGGCTGTTCAATGAACCTGTTGTTTGACAAAATGCCCGACCGTGCTTTCGATGTTGGAATTGCCGAGCAACATGCAGTTACTTTCTCAGCTGGACTTGCAACACAGGGCATGGTTCCGTTTTGCAACATTTACTCCACTTTTATGCAGCGTGCGTATGATCAGATTATTCATGATGTAGCTATACAAAAACTTCCGGTTATATTTTGTCTCGACCGGGGCGGACTGGTTGGCGAAGACGGTCCAACGCACCATGGCGTTTTCGATATTGCCTACATGAGATCAATTCCAAATATGATTGTTTCGGCACCAATGGACGAAATTGAACTTCGTAACCTGATGTACACAGCGCAATTACCCGGAAATAAAATGCCCTTTTCAATCCGTTATCCAAGAGGCTGCGGAATAAAACCCAACTGGAAAAAAGCATTCGAAAAAATTGAAATTGGGAAAGGACGAAAACTTGCTGACGGAAAAGATGTTGCTTTGTTAAGTATTGGAAAGGCTGGAATTTTTGCAAAACGTGCAGTAAAAAGTTTGGAAAACAAAGAAATTTCTGCAGCGCATTTCGATTTGCGGTTTGTCAAACCCATCGACAAAGAGCTGCTTGCCGAAGTATTTGAGAATTTTAAATTCGTCGTAACCATTGAAGATGGTACAATACAGGGAGGTTTTGGAAGCGCCGTACTCGAATTTATGGCCGAAAATAATTATTCAGCAACAGTTAAATTATTAGGTATCCCCGACAGATTTATTGAGCACGGTTCAACGGAAGATTTATATAAAGAGTGTGGTATCGATGTAAAAGGAATCACAAATGCCGTTATGAAGTTACTTGGAAAGCGGGAGGTTGTTAGCCATCATTCACTGGTAAAATGAGCTTTAACAAGTAAGTAAATTCTGGAAACCATAATTAAGGAGTAAAAAATAATATTATTACCTTTCTTCCGTTTTCAACTATTGTACAATAAAATCATTCACATTGGATATTTATCTGAAACGCCGGCGCGGGAAAATTCTACTCCTCTTAATTGCCATATTAATTGGTGTATCATCGTTATTATATACACACTGGCTTACTGATAAAATGGCTCAGGAAGAGCGCAAGAAAGTGGAACTTTGGGCCGAAGCCACCAAAGAATTAATCGATGCCGGCATTGAAGTAACCTCTCCAGAAATGGAGCAATTAAACACCCATTATCTCAATTTTCTAAGTATGGTTGCAACTCAAAACACAACTATACCTATTATTATTGTCGAAAAAGATGGCACGTTTAATATCGATGCAAATATAAAATATAACAAAGAGCGGCGCGAGGAAGTGTTAACAAGAGAACTCAAAAAGATGAAAGAACGCGTTGAGCCAATTCCCATTGAACTTTCGGAGAACAATACTCAACTTTTGTATTACAGCGAATCGAGCATCCTGCAAAATCTAAGATACTATCCGTTTATTCAGCTTTTTGTAATCATCGTTTTTATTCTTGTTGCCTACTTTGCTTTTAGCGCAACTCAGCGGGCCGAGCAAAACCAGGTTTGGGTGGGCATGTCGAAAGAAACAGCACATCAGTTGGGAACACCAATTTCGTCATTAATGGCGTGGATTGAAATACTAAAACTCCAAAACGTTGATGAAACACTGATAAAAGAATTTGAAAAAGATACCGAACGGCTGGAAAGAATTACAGAGCGGTTTTCGAAAATTGGCTCGAAACCAGAATTGATTCAAACAAATTTAGTTGATACGCTTACCTCAACCGTTAATTATTTAAAAACCCGATCATCAAATAAAGTCATTTTCAAAACCTCCTTTTCAGAAAACCATATTATTGATACACCTTTAAATGAGGCACTTTTTTCGTGGGTAATCGAAAACCTCTGCAAAAATGCCATCGACGCCATGGGAAACAATGGGACAATTTCAATTGATTTACAGGAAAAGGGAAATCAGATTTTCATTGACGTTACCGATACCGGTAAAGGAGTATCAAAATCGCAGTTTAAAACCATTTTTCAACCCGGTTACTCAACAAAGAAACGGGGCTGGGGACTTGGGCTTTCGCTGGCAAAGCGTATTATAGAGAATTACCACAACGGCAAAATCTTCATCAAATGGTCAGAAATCGGAAAGGGAACAACCTTTCGGATAATTCTAAACAAATAAAAATTAACAATTCCCGGATAGATGAAAATACATTTCCTTTATATTGAATCAAATTCCAATTATTTTTGTGAAATTTTCGGGTGTTGATAAAAAATTTATACTTTTGCATCCACTTTTTTCGAACCGTGAGCTGGAAAATGAAATATAATATTGAGTTTAAAGGTCTTAATGAAGGCCTGCACGATTTCGAATTTGAGGTTGATAAGAAGTTCTTTGAACATTTTGAAGAAAGCCTGGTTGACAACGGGAAAGTCACGGTTAAAGTTGTTCTTGAAAAACGCAGTTCGTTCATCAAATTGCATTTCAAAATAAAAGGATGGCTCGAACTTACCTGCGACCGTTGTCTGGAGTTGTACGAGCAATCAATAACTCACGAAACAGAAATGTTTGTGAAATTTGGAGAAAAAGAGTACGATGACGGAGAAAGTGTAATTTGGGTGAATCCCGAAGAACATCACATTAGCCTGGCTCAAATTATTTATGAATATATCACATTAAGTATTCCTTTGCGGCATGTACATCCAAAAAACAGTGATGGAAAAAGAAACTGCAACAAAGAAATGCTCGAGAAACTAAAAAATTATATGCATCCTGAGAGCGAATCAGATACAACAACAGATCCTCGCTGGGATGCACTGAAAAAACTGGGAAATAATAATTAATAACTATATATTATGGCACATCCAAAGCATAGAATATCGAAAACGAGAAGAGACAAAAGGCGTACACATTACAAAGCCGTTGCTCCAACGCTTGCTACCTGTTCGAATTGTGGAACAACCGTTAAATACCACACTGTTTGTCCTGAATGCGGATATTACAGAGGGAAGCAGGTAATTGTAAAAGAAATTGCAGTATAAACCAGGTTTACCACCTGGTTTTTTTTTCTCCTTTCAGTTCTAACGATTAAAGAACAAGAAAAATTCCATACTTTATTTCGAAAAACATATCACTTCAGAATGCAGATTTTTCGAACACAAAAATTAATTGTTCAGCACAAACTGAAGTATTTATTAACCGCAGCATAGTCCATTTTATCAATTCTTTGAATAAACAGGGTTTTACTTTTATCTTCACGCCGTATTTTAAAGACATGAATTTTTCAGAAAGCAATACCATCGGGAAACAATAAAAACAATGGCAACATTAAGGGCAGCGATAACAGGAATAGGAGCATTTTTACCGGAATACCGGTTAACAAACGAAGAAATAAGTACGATGGTTGATACCACAGATGAGTGGATCATGCAGCGGATTGGAATTAAAGAGCGCCGTATTTACAAAGAACCCGGGAAGGCTACCAGCGATCTTGGAACCAAAGCTGTAAATGAATTGCTTAAAAAAACCAATACATCGCCAGATCAAATTGATATGCTCATTTGTGCTACCATTACGCCCGATATGCCATTTCCGGCAACTGCAAATATTATTGCACAGAAAGTTGGAATACATCATGCATGGAGTTTCGATTTAAATGCTGCCTGCTCGGGTTTTATTTTTGCATTGTCAACTGCAGTTCAGTTTATCGAATCGGGCCGTTATAACAAGGTAATTGTTGTAGCAGCCGAGAAAATGTCGGCTATAACAAATTACACCGACAGAACCACCTGTCCGCTTTTTGGCGATGCCGGCACAGCTATTCTGCTCGAACCCACTCTCGAAAATGTTGGAGTAATCGATTATCTTAATCGGGTTGACGGTTTGGGACGTCACCATTTGCACATGAAAGCTGGCGGTTCATTGTTACCTGCCTCGCATGAAACTGTTGAAAGACAGGAACACTTTGTTTATCAGGAAGGCCAGGTTGTATTTAAAGCAGCCGTTTCGAGTATGGCTGATGTAGCCGAAGAAATAATGAAAAAACATAATCTCAAACCGGAGGATGTTGCATGGCTGGTTCCTCATCAGGCAAATATGCGCATTATTGCCGCTATCGCCCGCCGAATGGGCGTTGGAACCGATAAAGTGATGATAAACATACAGAAGTTCGGGAATACAACTTCAGCAACGATTCCATTGTGTCTTTACGATTATGAAAAACAACTCAAAAAAGGCGACAACATTATTCTGGTTGCTTTTGGCGCCGGTTTTACATGGGGAAGCGTTTACCTTAAATGGGCATACGACACCGAGTAGTATTGCTGAAACAGAAAAAAGATGTAAATTCAAACTCCTAAAATTCTTAATAAATGTTATTCGAAAAAACTAAAATAGAACATAAAATGGCTAAACTAACTGCAAATGGTGAGGGTGTGAACCAATCCGTCAATTTAATAAATGAAGGGACTAAAATAAAGGGAGATATCATGGCAATTGGCGATATTAGAATTGATGGGGAATTAATGGGGAATATTTCGGCAAAAGGCCGTTTGGTAATTGGACCAAAAGGAAAGATAGAAGGACAGATTATATGCAATAACATTGAAATAGCGGGGTACGTTAAAGGAAAAGTTACTGCAAGCGAATTAATCAACATGAAATCTACATCTCAAATTGTTGGAGATATTATTGCCGGGAAACTTTCTGTTGAACCTGGGTCAGTATTTTCGGGAACCTGTGTAATGAATGGCACAAAACCGTTAAATGAGCCAGAAAAATACATACAAAGATAAGTTCGATAATTTTATTCGGTACTCCAGCCTTGGATTCGAAATGATGGCTATTATTGCGGTCTTTACATTCGGAGGCTACAAAATCGATCAGTGGATGAAAAACGAATTTAAAGGATTCACATTGGGTCTAATGATTTGTTCGGTTATACTTGCTGTTCTCTACGGAACAAGAAACCTGCTGAAGAAAAAATAACAAATTGAATATGAAACAGTACATCACAGGCATCGCGGTAATTTCAATAGTGCTTGTATTAATCGGCTGGGTGGTGTTTTCGCAGCTTATTCCTGAATATTATTTGCCGGTTTTACCTTTGCTTATGTTGTTTTTTATTGCAACATCTGTTTTAATTCATGCATATCAACTCCAACTGGCAAAAAAAGACATCGCCAAATTTACCCGGAGCAATATGCTTATTACTTTTTTTCGACTGATTATATATTCAGCCGTGGCAATAATTTATATTGCTTTTGATACAAAAAACGCCAAGATTTTTGTTATTTATTTTGTACTACTTTACCTTGTATTCACAATTTTTGAAGTTTTTTCATTGGTTAATACTGCAAAAGGCAACAAGAAGAAAGCACAAAGCAAAAAAGTATAAATTGCTAATTGCTGTTATTTATTATAAGCACACTAAAAAGTAGTTTTTTAATTCGTCGTAAGAAAAATATTTTAAATTTGTGTTCATTAGTAAAACATGATAAAAACTATGCGAAAGCTTTCCTTAGGAATCTATATAATATTTATACTAAGCACCCTTTCATTTTCCCCGGTTTTGGCAAATGAATCGCATGAAACGTCGCATGGTGACACACTTGTTAGCGAGGAATTCAACGCCGGTAAATTCATTATCGAACACGTTTCCGACAGTTACGAATGGCATATTGTATCGATTGGAGATAAGCATATCAGTATTCCTCTGCCAGTTATTTTATATAGTAAAAACCCTGATTTGCATGAGGGAAAAAGCTTTCATATTTTCATGTCGTCAAAATTCCATCACGGGCACGATGATTACAAAGGATTCAGAATATCGCACACCAAAGAGTTTGAAGGTAAAATTGTAGAACTTGATGCCTCCGGAACGGAAATTGGAAAACCACTCGATTTTTCCATGACAAAAGTTGTGGCCGAAATTCTGTTAACAGTAATTATTTTGCTTTGGGTTTTTATTTCTATGGCAACAAAAGCCACCAAAAACCGCGATAAAGCTCCCAGTGGAATGCAAAACCTACTCGAACCAATTATTCTTTTTATTCGCGACCAGGTTGCTAAACCTACGATTGGTGATAAAAAATACGAGAAATACATGCCATTTCTTTTAACACTTTTCTTCTTTATACTTCTCGAAAATATAATTGGTTTGATACCATTCCCGCCGTTTGGTGCCAATGTTACAGGAAACATCAGTGTCACCATGGTTTTGGCATTATTTACCTTTGTTATTACTACTTTCAGCGGCAACAGGCACTACTGGAAAGAAATTTACAATCCCGATGTACCTTGGTGGTTAAAGTTTCCAATTCCATTAATGCCTATTGTTGAACTCACCGGATTAATTACCAAACCGTTTGTTTTAATGGTGCGACTCTTTGCCAACATGATGGCTGGCCACATGATTATAACCGTATTCGTGAGTTTAATATTTATTTTTGGCAGTTTAATGGGAGCTGCTGCCGGTTTCGGCGTCAGTCCGTTATCTATAGCTTTTTCTGTTTTCATTATGCTGCTCGATGTGTTGGTTTCGTTTATTCAGGCTTATGTTTTTACGCTGCTTTCGGCACTCTATATTGGAATGGCGTCAGCAGAACATCATTAATAATCATTAATAAATTTAAATGCTATGTTATCAGCAATTTTAACTGTATTACTTCAAGCGACTGCAGGTGCGGCACTCGGTAAATTAGGTGCGGCAATTGGTGCAGGACTGGCCGCAATTGGTGCAGGTATTGGCATTGGAAACATTGGTGCCAGCGCTATGGAAGCAATTGCCCGCCAGCCCGAAGCCGTTGGAGACATTCGCTCGAACATGATTGTTGCTGCGGCCTTAATTGAAGGAGTTGCCTTCTTCGCAGTAATTATCTGTGCTCTGGTTATTTTCATTTAGTAGAATTTGCTACAATCCCCGGGATTGCCGGGGATTTGTAGCTTTTAACTGTTTAAAAAACTGAAAGTATGGGTTTAGTTACACCAAATCCCGGAACGATTGTCTGGATGTTGATAATTTTTGGAATTGTGCTTTTCATCTTGCGAAAATTTGCATGGAAACCAATTTTGAATGCGTTAAAAGACAGGGAAGAATCGATTGCACAGGCTTTAAATTCGGCAGAAGAAGCAAAAAAAGAAGTGGCTGGATTAAAAGCTGACAACGATAGAATCATTGCCGAAGCCAGACAGGAAAAGAACATTATTCTAAAGGAAGCCAAGGAAATTAAAGACAAAATAATTGCCGAAGCAAAAGAAAAAGCGCTTGAGGAAACTGCCAAAAGTATTGTATTTGCAAAACAGCAAATCGAAGCTGAAAAAGCGGCCGCAATAAACGAACTGAAAAAACAGGTAGCCGAACTTTCAGTGATGATTGCAGAAAAGGTGCTAAGAAAAGAGCTGACCAACAAATCGGAACAGGAAAAAATGGTGGATGGTTTAATCGATGAAATTAAACTGAATTAAAACTTATGAGTATAAGCGCAATAAGGGTAAGATATGCAAAGGCATTTTTCTCGTTGGCAAAAGAGAAAAATATGCTGGAATTATTAAAAGCTGATATTCAAAAAGTTTTTGATGTTTGTAATCGTTCCTCCGATTTTATCCTTCTGTTGGAAAGTCCTGTCGTAAAAACTTCGAAAAAGACAGAACTGATTGAAAAAATATTCAAAGGAGAAATTAACCAGTTAACCTTGAATTTTCTATTATTAATAACCAATAATAATAGAGAAGCATATATTCCGGGGGTTTGCCACAATTTTTTAGATTTAGCCCGAAAAGATCAGAATATTAAATCTGCGGTTTTAGTAACTGCGCTGGAAATAAATCCAAAAACAATCGACAAAATAAAAACCCTGATGGAAAAAGAACTGAAATCTAAAGTTGAACTTGCCTGTCAGGTTGAACCCGAAATAATTGGTGGATTGATACTTCGTGTTGACGATAAACAGTATGATTCGAGTGTTAGTACCCAACTCAAGAAAATAAAACAACAACTTCTCGAAACCGAAGTTAAACAACAGTAATAGAAGCGTTAAAATAAGATAAGATGACAAATATAAAACCAGCTGAAATATCTGAAATTTTAAAGCAACAACTGGAAGGCTTTAAATCGCAGGCTGAACTTGAAGAAGTAGGTACCGTTTTGCAGGTTGGCGACGGAATTGCGCGTATTTATGGCCTGTCGAATGTTGAGGCCAATGAAATGATAGAATTCGACAGCGGTGTTAAAGGTATTGTGCTGAACCTTGAAGAAGACAATGTAGGAGCTGTGCTTCTTGGACTTTCATCGAAAGTAAAAGAGGGAGATTCGGTAAAACGTTTGCAAAGAATTGCCTCCATCATGGTTGGGGAACAACTGCTGGGCCGGGTTATTAACACACTTGGCGAACCAATTGATGGTAAAGGTTCTATTCAGGGCAAACTTCTTGAAATGCCTTTAGAAAGAAAAGCTCCCGGGGTTATTTACCGGCAACCGGTAAAACAGCCGTTGCAAACCGGAATAAAAGCCATCGACGCAATGATTCCGATTGGACGTGGACAGCGCGAATTAATCATTGGTGACCGCCAGACAGGGAAAACTGCAATTGCCATCGATACAATTATCAACCAGCGCGAAAATTACGAAAAAGGCGATCCTGTTTACTGTATTTATGTGGCTATCGGATTAAAAGGCTCAACAGTGGCAAATACCGC
>DATITY010000156.1:0-2013 GCA_035467235.1 Draconibacterium sp.
GTAAAAATCCACAGGGCCAAACCAGTCCACACAAGCCTGAATGCGGGTTTCGGGGTCGCTGGCCAGGGCAATTCCCATCATTGCCGACAAATGACCACCGGCAGAAGCCCCCCATGAACCAATTTTGTCAGTATTCAGAAAATAAGTTGTGGCGTTTGTGCGCAGAAATTTTACAACTGCCTTTAAATCATCGAGCTGGGCGGGCCAGATTTCCTCAGAACTCAGCCGGTAATTGATACTTACCACTGCAAAACCTGCATTGTTTAAAGCTGTTTTTGATTGCGGGTTATCTTTTGAACCCATTTTAAACGCTCCTCCATGTATCCAGATAACCACCGGAAACGGACCGTCGCCGGTTGACGGAAGATAAATATCCAAAATGTTTCGCGTGGAAGCGTTTGCATAAGCCACATTTTTCCATGTGCGGGTTACAGGTCCCTTAACACTGTTTACTGCATGATTTTCCAAACTGCAGATGACAATCAGAACGATTATAAACCATGAGAAAATTGACTTTAAGTAATTTTTCATTTCCATTTTTTCAGATTAAAATTGCTTTTGTTTTTGTTTTTATTTGACGACTGTTTAAGCAATCAAAAAGAAAATACAATCCAAAGTTATTCAGCCCTGAAAAGTATCGCTTCGTTGATTGAAGGAGCCTGTTTTTCGTTTTGAATCACCAGTTTGAATTTTTTTGCAGTAACCGGATGAAAGGTTTGCGTCAGCCCTGAGCCTTCTGTCTGAGCCTTTGTTACCAACTTCCAATCGTTGCCGTCCTGACTGTACAATTCAATATTTTGTTTGATTCCATCCCAGGGGTGCCATGGCTCAACCAGCGAAAGACACTGGATTGCCGCAGGTTTTTCAAGATCAATCTCAATAGTCGCCGATTTTTCTCCACTGGAAGCTTGCCACCGGTTTTTGGGATCGCCATCGGTTATAAAACCTGCATTTCCGCCCTCTGCCGTTGTTGAAGCAGTAACTTTTGCGCCCTTAGATGGAACAGGTAATACAACAGGTTCTCCCTCAAACTCAACCGCCACAACCGACGCAATCTTATCGGGAGCATACGCAGGAAGCTGAATGCCTGAGTTTTCCTTTCCGGCAGTTACTTTCAGATTGGTTTTGGCATCAGCCAGTAAATAAGCTTTGGTAATTTTATTGGCGAATGGCACAACCAGTTTGCCATCTTTTGGCCAGTCGAAAACATGCAAATAGAGTGTTTGCCCATTCCGGGTAGCCCTTCCCCACGACAAAAACGGGAACGGACTTGCCTGTGTGCCATAAATTGCCTCGCCGTTCACTTTTAACCAATCGCCCATTTCGCGTAGGTTCTGCTGGCAAACTTCAGGAATGATTCCATACTGATTCGGGCCAACATTCAAAAGGAAGTTACCGCCTTTGCTAACAATGTCAATTAATTTCCGCAGTAAATCTTCGGTGCTTTTCCAGCGGTCGTCATAAGCATTGTATCCCCAGTGACCGTTCATGGTCATGCAAACTTCCCAGTTGCGGCCAGGGAAACCGGTGGCAGGAACAAACTGCTCGGGAGTTTCCAAATCGCCACCCATTCCGGCGCCGAGGCGGTTGTTTGTTATCAGGTTTGGATATGGTTTGGTTAAGGCAGCCAGTTTTTCCGTCATTTCTTTGGTCATGTTGGTTGGCGTGTCCCACCACAAAACAGCAACATCACCGTAATTGGCAAGAATTTCCTTAACCTGTGGAATGGCAATTTCATCAATGTATTTATTCATATCGCCTTTATGGGATTCATCCCATTCCACGTTACCGGAAACCGCACCACCCGGGTGATACCAGTCCTGCGCCTGCGAATAATAAAAACCCAGTTTCATGTCCTGTTTGCGGCAGGCTTCGGCTAACTCTTTTAAAATGTCACGTTTAAAAGGTGTGGCATCCACAATGTTGTATTTACTTGCTTTTGAGCCAAACATGGCAAAACCATCGTAATGTTTTGATGTGATGACAATGTATTTCTGTCCGGCATCTTTGGCC
>DATITY010000157.1:0-2740 GCA_035467235.1 Draconibacterium sp.
TTGAAATTATTGAAAAATACAGTGACGAGAGGCTGAAAAAAAAGTTCTCAAAAGCAGGAAGTGTCAACGAATTTTATTCGACTTTGAAGCCCGGATATTTTCAGAAAAATATTTTGCCGTTTATCGGGCAATGCATGTTTAAAGTGGCTTCAATATTGATGCTTAGCCCGGTTAGACTGTTGAACAAGGAAATGAAATACGCCAATTTGTATGACGAAGATGAGATTAAAGTTCAGCCATTTTTTGCCCGTCCTGTTTTTTATTTCGAACGTACTGAAACTGAAACCCGTTACCGTTTGAAAATTTTTCAGGATAAAAGGGAAGTACATTTGTTTAAAAGTAATGTCAGGGTGATTACCGACGATCCCTGTATTTTTGTTCTGCAAAATAAATTGTACGTTTTCGAAAATTTAAATGCGAAAAGGCTAATTCCTTTTTTTGAAAAAGAGGTAGTTACAATTCCAAATTCCCACGAGGAAAAATATTACAGTAGCTTTATATTGAATACTGTGCGCGATTTCGAAGTTCATGCCAGCGGATTTACTGTACTGGAAGAAAGTGTGGAGAGAAAGGCGGTGCTTGGAGTGGAAAGGAACCTGGCATTTCAACCGCGGCTCGTTTTGTATTTTTACTACGGCAACGAAAAATTCACGCCCAATTCAACCCGAAAACTTGCGGTTCAGTTTAATAAGGAAAATAACAACTATATATACCGGAAAGTAAAACGCGATTCCGAATGGGAAAACAACATTCAAAACCTTTTAAGTGAATTCGGGCTGAAAGAAACAAACGGCTACTTTTCTCTTTCTGAACTGGATCTGCTTGAAAATGAGAATGCCGTTTATTTTCTGATTAATTGGATAAATAAAAATAAACCACAACTGGACGAAAAAAACATCACGATTACGCTTGAAAATTTTGACAAACAGTATTTTACCGGTTTACAGGAGGTAATATTAAAAACCCAGGGAAAGGGCGATTGGTTTGATTTACACGCTATTGTTCGTTTTGGCGAATTCAGTATTCCGTTTATTAAACTCAAAAAATACATCTTAAACGATATCCGCGAATTTGAACTGCCCAACGGTGAAATTGCCATTCTGCCCGAAGAGTGGTTTGCCCGTTACAAGGGACTGATTCCATTTGCAAAAGGTCAGGGCGACAAACTTCAGTTTGAAAAACATCATTTTTTATTGCTGAAAAATGCTTTAAAAGATGCTGTTGAATCAGTTACTGAGCAGTTATCCCGTTTCGAAAAACCGGAAAAAACTGAACTTCCGATTCCTGAGAATTTAAAAGCTCAACTTAGAAACTACCAGTTTGAAGGTTATCACTGGATGCATCAGTTGAATAAAAACGGATTTGGCGGATGTCTGGCAGACGATATGGGATTGGGTAAAACCCTTCAAACATTAACGCTTTTGTTAAAGCTGAAAAGAACGAAAACAGGTGTAATTATCAAAAATCCATTGGCTATCGGTGGTCAGCTCGATTTGTTTGCTCAGGTACCTGAAGCAGAGGAATTTGATTATCAACCAGCCAGTTTAATCGTTTTACCAACATCGCTGGTGCATAACTGGGACAACGAAATCAAAAAATTTACACCCTCCCTGAAAGTTTATAAATACGTTGGAAGTCAGCGGAATAAATCCATCGATCTGAATAAAATATCTTCGTTTTACGATATTATATTAACTACTTATGGCACGGTTCGCAACGATATCAAAACACTGTCGGGTAAGCCATTTTTTTATATCATATTAGATGAAAGCCAGTTTGTAAAAAATCCTGAATCGAAAACATACAAAGCAATAATTCAATTACACGCAAAGCACAAATTGGTTTTAACCGGCACACCAATAGAGAATTCATTGTCCGATTTATGGTCGCAACTTAATTTTCTGAATCCGGGGTTACTGGGTAATCAGGCCTATTTTCAGAAAATGTTTATTGCACCCATTGAAAAGCACAATAATCCGGAACAACAGAAAATGCTGCAGTTGCTGATTAGTCCGTTTATTTTAAGGCGAAAGAAAGAAGAAGTTGCCCGCGAATTACCACCGCTGACCGAGCATGTTGTTTATTGCCCGATGGCTGAAGAACAGGAAAAAAGGTACGAACAGGAAAAATCGGTTATCCGCAATGCCATTCTTGAAAACATTGAGAAGGAAGGGATTAAAAAATCGTCGTTTGTGGTTTTGCAGGGATTGACAAAACTGCGGCAACTTGCCAATCACCCGTCGTTGCTTGATAAAGAATCGGAAGAGGTTTCTGGGAAATTTGAGCAAATACTTTCGATGCTTGAAAACCTGGTGGCCGAAAACCATAAGGTGCTGATTTTTTCGTCTTTCGTAACACACCTTCAACTGATTGAGGAGAGAATAAAACAGCAAAACTGGCGGTACAGCCTGCTCACGGGCAAAACCACCGATCGCGAAAATGTTATCAGCCAATTTCAGGATGACCCTGAAAATTATATTTTTCTAATTTCACTGAAAGCGGGTGGGGTAGGATTAAATTTAACTGCGGCAGGTTATGTTTTTATTACCGATCCCTGGTGGAATCCGGCATCCGAAAACCAGGCCATCAGCCGGGCGCACCGCATCGGGCAACAAAAAAATGTGTTTGTTTACCGTTTTATCACCGAAAATACCATCGAAGAAAAAATACAGGTATTAAAAGAACGTAAAAGTGAACTAGCCGATAAATTTATTAACTCAAACAATCCGTTTAAGGAAAT
>DATITY010000158.1:0-1619 GCA_035467235.1 Draconibacterium sp.
AGTTGTGTGGTGCATAAATACGCCGTAACCACGGCTGCTCAAATAAAATGGTATGGGTTTGTACATGGTTTCATTCTGCACACCATTGGCATCATCAGTCCATAAGATCACTTTTTGCCCCCTTTTGTTAAATTGCGTAAACGATTCTCCGCATCCGAATATTTTTTCTTCGGGTGACATCGAAAAAACGGCATTCATGCTTCGTGAATAGTCCTCAGCCCTTCGCACGAATGAGAATGGAGTAACGGGTGTATATGTACTTCTTACATCATCCAGATGCAGGGTGCTGGTGAGTAATTTGCCTTTAGCATCATAAATATAGACATGCCAAGGTTTTTGACTGATGACAACTGACCCTTTTCCGCTGGTATATTTGTGTCCTTCCGCTACTTTTGAATACTTCCACAGTCCTATATTATTAGCTGCCCTGCCATCAACCAGCATCAGGGATCTTTCTGTTTTCCCGGTTCGGGTTCCTGAGGCCGCTTTAATTCTTATGGTTCTGTCCGAAATAAACTCAATTGAAAATGGCAATACAGGAGCAGCTTCATATTCAGTTGTCGGAAATTCATTAGCCGGAGCCGGAGAAAGTTTTGACAACATGTTGTCAAAAGCCTGTCTGGTCGCATAATTGTGGCGAAGGTATTTGATACTGCCTTTGCCTGTTACCGGATCAAATGAAACCAGTTCATCGGCCAGATAATAGGTGTTGTGGTAGTTTTCGAAGTCTTTACTGATATCGGGTGGTTCGTTTAATACATTTGTGTTTTGCAGCTGTGCAAAAGAAAAAGTCGTGAGAAACACAGTTATCAAAAATATTGGAATGAGCTGGCATCGATTAATCTTTTTCATGGGATGTCCTATTTTGTATTTTCTTATTTAAAGTCCTTGTTGATTCAAAATATTATTAAGTTAGTCCCCGGATAGTCAGGATAGCCATCGACCATTTTCTGAGATCAAATAAACTTGTTAATTTGACCAGATAAACTTCAATTAAATAAAAATGACTTGCCCTGATAAAATCACTAGTTTACACAAGCTTACGGCAAATTTCACACATATCGAAGGGTATTCGTTAAAGTAAAGTTTAAGTATAGTACGATACCGAAGATTGTAGGGGTATTGTAGGGGTAAGGCATGAACTGCAATTGTTATTGTAGTTAGTTTCTTCCCGACTGCAGTGTAAAATAGTCAAAGCTTCAAGGCGAAAGTCTGTAAGCAAGGGGATTGCCAAATGGGTGGAAATAAAAAATCGCAAACCATTGTTTTCCAATCATTTGCGATTTATTTAAGTTGACCCACAGGGATTCGAACCCCAACAAGCGGTACCAAAAACCGATGTGCTACCGTTACACCATGGGTCAATACCAAACGTTAAGAGAATAAAATTCTTTCTTCCGCTTAAGCAGGCGCAAATTTAGTACATTTTTTTTCACTGCAAAAAAGTTTATTATCTTTTTTATTTCCAATCTGTAATTATGGAATCCTAAAATTTGTTAATTAAATGCCATTTTGAATTTATTTAGTAAATTCGCACAATTTTAAGATCATTACATGCTGGTAAATAACTACAAAAAGTACAACAACGCCCTTGGCTGGGTCGTATTTGCTATTGCCCT
>DATITY010000159.1:0-4872 GCA_035467235.1 Draconibacterium sp.
GCCACCGATAATATTGGAGAGGCTGGAGTGGGACTGCCACAATTGAGAGACATCGAACCGGTAAATCCTGCATCAACCGGAACAGTAAATCCACCACCGTCAAATACACCCGGGCAACAGGTAATTCAATCGGGGAATCTCCCGCAGGGAATGCAGACAGCCGGTCCCGGAGGCCGCCGCACAGGCCCTCCAGGAGGAGGTTTTTTCAGGCGCGATAGCTGGCCGGTTTATACCAATTACCAGGGCGACATCGACCTGATTGGCAACAGAAAAGTGCCTTCCTTTTATCAGCATGTTGTATGGGGCAAAAGCAAAGTCGAGATGTTTGTACATCGTCCCATTCCTGAAGGGAAAAGAGAAGCCGTCAGCAACTGGGGATTTCCGGATGAGTTGAAAAACTGGAACTGGGAAGGTCAGGAGGGGAAAAAATTTCAGGTGCATGTTTATGCCCGGTCTCAACAGGTAAAACTTGAACTGAACGGGAAAGTAGTCGGAGAACAGCATGTGGAACAGGGAAAATCAATCACAGCTACCTTTGAAGTTCCTTACGAACCAGGAAAACTTGTGGCACGATGTTTTGACGATGGAAAGGAAACAGCCACGCAAGCACTTAAAACCACCGGAAAGCCGGCAGCCATCCGATTGGTGGCTGACAGAACCAGAATCAAAGCTGACAGAAATGACCTTTCTTATATAAGGGCTGAAATAATTGATGAGGATGGTAATATTGTGCCCGACGCCGATAATGTTTTCGTGAATTTCGAGATTACAGGAAATGGAAAAGTTGCAGGTGTTGGAAGCGGTGATCCGAGGGATATGTCAAGTTTTCAGCAGCCAATGAAAAAAACGTACCAGGGAATTTGCCTTGCAATTATCCGGCCGGAAACCACACCCGGGAAAATTAATGTCAGGGCAACTGCTGAAGGATTAAAAGAGGCTTCTGTTGTGATTAAAACAAGGTAAACAGGAAATCATAAAATAAAAAAAGCCGGTTAATAATCGGCTTTCTTTGTAGAGAGTAACCTCGAAATATCTAATCTATTAAATGATTTTTATCGGATAGTTTGGTTATTTGATTTCCTTACAACTTACTTTAGTATGAAATCTTTAGCCTCTTTCAAAGTAAATGTTTTAAACACTTGTAAAATATATATAAGCATTTTTAATGAGTAAATTAATGCTATCTTTAACAAAAGGATCAACTGGTATCGGTTAAGACACAATACTTCTAAAAAAATATTTGCCTTATATAAAATAGAATTTGAAAAAAATTTTGTGTCAGGATAAATTTTTCAACGCAATTTAAACCATGAAAAACCAATGAATAGAATATTTCTTTACAATATTATTACCATAGTAATACTGGCATCGTTCTCATGTACAGTGGAAGAAGATAAATTATTTGACTCCATAACTTTTCCTGATGAAATTCATTTTGACAAATTCTCTGAAACACAAATTCAAGCAATAAAAGCTTGATGATGACCATTACATTGGACGATTATGTGACAAATAGATTGGGAAAAGAACAAATGCGTATAGTGGAAGCCAATAGTACATTTGAAATGGAGTTGGAATTCAAACGTGCTGTAATAACTGAAGAATTCTACTCCTGCAATATTCACTTTTATATTCAAGCACTGAATAAAGAAGTAACAATTCCGGTATCTGCCGTTACAATTGTGCCACAGCAAATTTTACTTGACTGCGATGTACTGGATGCAAAATATTTAGCCAATATTGATAAATTAATTACAATTTCAACGGTTCCTGAAAACTCCGTAAGAATTATCAATCCTAATAACGGAAGTTCGGAAAGTATTCCTTTAACAAAAAAGCCGGGATATTTTCATGTTAATAATGAACTGGGGAAGTTAGCTGTTAGTCAACTCAACCAATTTATTATCATTGATTTAAATACAAGAGATGTGGAAACAACTCCGTGGAATGTTGGTCCGTATATTATTTGTTTACCAAAAGAAAATTTTCTGATTGCCAAACAAGATAACGGTGTTGACATAGGAATTGACCTTACAAAAAAAACCCTGACTTTTGACCATTATACTTTCATTAATCAAATGGAAATACATCCGCATAACAAGAACCGGATTCTGGCATCAGGAGAAACCGCTTACAAATTTAATCTCGCTTCAATAGATTATACCAGTGGAGATTTGATTGACGACTATACTACTCTGGCCCAAGGAAACGAGAAGGAATTAATGGGGAAATTCTGGATTCCTAAAAACAATGAATGGATTTTCGCTGAAAACATGGGAATTTACAAATGTTCAGCGGATAAAACTAAAGATTTAAAATATCATTCTTCGTTTACTGAGGGTAACAGATTGAACAGCATTTGCTATCTTGAAAAATACAATATTTACATTGCCATTCACAGATATGCTTCATCACCTTGGCATCCCGATCAAAATTATTTTGTTGTTTATAATGCCAGTGATTTTTCCAGGATAGCACGGTTTCCGGTTACAGGATTTACAGAGGAAATGTATAATGAATACGACAGATCGAATGAAGGTTTTTTTGTTTTCACAAATAAGAATGAAAATAAAATTTATGCTTTAGTTGTTTTGGGAACTGATTTAATTGAAGGGAAAAAATGGAAACTTGTTACTTACGATACCAATAAGTTATTTAATTAAAAATAATGCACAAATCATTCGTACTAATAACCACTTTGATATTGGGCATTGCAAATGTTTATGCACAAACGCAAAAAGGAGTTTTTTTGTTAGGAGCCGGAACAAATCTTGATTTTAGCTTCTTAAATAGACAGGTCTCAACGGACAGCTATGAAAGTGATAAAGTAAAAAACAACAGTTTTGAACTTACGTCCCGGCTTGGTTATTTCCTTACCGACAATTTTGCAATAGGAATTGATTTTGTATCATCAAATGCAACAGTAAAAGAAGATGGAGATATTTATAAATCTAACACTTTTGCTATTGGCCCTTTTACGCGTTTTTACTTTGGACAGAAGAATTTCAAACCATTTATTCATGCGGGTTTTGGTTTTGGTAAAAATAATGAAGAATATGATTCGTCGAATATTCACTATCCCGATGATAAGGTAAAATCCAAACTTGCAACTTTTGATGCAGGAGGTGAGATTAGTTTTGTTCTAACACATAAGGTAACTTTAGAGGTGGGAATTTCATACGGAAATGCAATCACTAAATATAAAACATATAATAATGAAGATGCAAAAACAAGGTAACTGGAATTGCTTCAAACGTTGGTTTTTCAATTCATTTGTGAAAAACAAAAACACAGGTGTAAATTTTAACATTTTTCAATTTTAAGTTGAGAATTTAACTTAAAAATATTTACGCAAAAGGCTACAATTTAATTTTTAAATTTAACAGCTATAATTTTCAGTAAATAATTATGATATTCAATTAAATAGAAAAGGGCAGCTCAATAGCTACCCTTTAAATGTTAACCCCCAAACACACAATATGGGAAGATTTCCCAAATGCATTTTAAAGATACGAAAAATGTGACAGTATCAAATATTTTTGCTCTTAATTTAATTCAGCCAGTAATATTTTTGTATCAGTAGTAAAATATTCGTTAGGAGATCTGTTATTTTCAATTAATCAACAATTTCAATTTGGGAATTTCGACACCCATGTTTCACATAATGAGAATTTGAAATTTTATGTTATGTTTTATGTTACTGTATATCAATTAACAAAAATAATTGGTCTGAATCTTGGGATTAATTCTTGCATAGGGGAAAGTAACTTCTGTATTTAAGATTGGTTTTATATAAAGGGGTTTGTAAATCATCAATCATCTTCAAAAGCGTCCACGGTTCTTTCCCCTTCCTTTTTTTACCAACCATATTAAATTTTCAATATTTCACTCGGTTTTTACCTGCTATTTGAATGTAACATGTTGTTATTTAATTCAATTGAACAAAAAGTACAAGGAATTGCGCCGAAAATACAAGTCTGCAGCATACCGGCAAACTACATTTGCCATTGTAAAAACATAAAAATTTATAATTATGAAAAAGTTATTTTTAAGTTCAGTGATTTGTATTTTAGTATCGGGAGCAATTATTGCACAGGAAAGCAGTAAAATACCCTTAATCGGTTCAAAAGCTCCCTCGTTCAGTGCCCAGACAACCAATGGCAAATTAACGTTCCCGGACGATTACGGAACAAGTTGGAAAATTCTGTTCAGCCATCCGCAGGATTTTACTCCTGTGTGCTCTTCCGAACTGTTGGAACTATCCCACATGCAGGATGAATTCAGGAAACTTGATGTTAAACTGGCAATTATTTCTATTGATGATGTTGAAACACATAAAATGTGGAAAGCGCATCTTGAAGAAATTGATTACAAAGGCAGGGGAAACCAGAAAATTGAATTTCCAATCATTGACGACCAGAAAGCAGTTGCATCAAAAAAGTATGGTATGCTGCATGAACCTGTCAGCTCAAAGCGCGACATCAGGGGAGTGTTTATTATCGACACAAAAAACATTGTACGTTCGGTTAATTTCTACCCTATGGAAGTGGGCAGGAACATGAACGAGATTGTCCGCACCATTGAGGCTTTACAGGCAACCGAACAGGCAAAAGTCATAACACCGGCCAACTGGAAGAAAGGCGATGATGTGATGGTTCCCTATTATCCTTACACCACGGAACAGCTGGAAGCTAATCCGGCTCTTAAAGATGAATACTACAATATGGGAAACAGAATGTGGTTTAAGAAAGCAGTTGAGTAATCGTGTTTTTACAGTTACTGCTTTACTGTTCGTTTTTTAGTTAATTTCTGGAAGTTTAGCAGTTCATAGAGGGCAGCAAATTTTGCTGCCCTTTTTTATGATACGACATA
>DATITY010000160.1:0-3861 GCA_035467235.1 Draconibacterium sp.
TGTTCCTTGAAACAGTTTTGCATTTAAAACCTCAGCTATTTCAGAAAGGGTAAAATCAATCATAAATTCAACTAATTAGGCAGGATTTGGATTCAATTCGCGAAAGCAGCCCCTGCAAAGTGGTTCGTAAACATCTTTTTCGCCAAGCAAAACTGTTTGTTCTTTTGCTGACAAACGGTGTGAAAACTGAGCAATATTGCCGCATTTTACACAAATGGCGTGTACTTTGGTAATATGGTCGGCAACTGCCATGATTTCGGGGATTGGCCCAAACGGAATTCCTTTAAAATCCATGTCTAAACCGGCCACAATAACCCTGATTCCCATGTTGGCAAGCTTCGTAACAACGTCAACTAAACCTTTGTCAAAAAACTGTGCTTCGTCGATACCAATTACGTCAACATTTCCCGAAAGCAGCAGAATGTTGGCTGAGTTTCCAACGGGTGTTGACTGAATTGAATTCTCGTCGTGCGAAACAACTTCGTTTTTCGAGTACCTGACATCAATATCCGGTTTGAATATTTCAACGGTTTGTCTTGCAATTTTAGCCCGCTTCAGTCTTCTGATTAGCTCTTCAGTTTTACCCGAAAACATCGAGCCGGCTATAACTTCAATGGAACCAACCTTTTTTCTGTTGTGTATGTTTCGTTCAATAAACATGGATTTTGTAAGAAATTAGTACTTTTACAAAAGTAAAATTTTAAAACTTTGGCTTGCGAAAAATGGAAAATAAAAAGCTGCTAAAATATCTGCTGAAAGATTTAAGCGAACTGGATGAAATGTTTGCCGATAAAGAAAAAAATAGTTTCGACGAACTTGAAATGGAGTTTATTCAAAACCGGGTGACTGGTGCAAAACGTTTGGTTCAACTTTTTTTTGAACACGAAAATGATTTACCTGCAGATGTAAAATCTGGTTCAGCCCCTCAACAAAAACCTGATTTGCACAATGAAGATTTAAGGCAGGAAAGAAAAGAAATAGAAGAAAAAAAATCCGAAATTCATTTTGAGGAAAAATCACTTGTGACAAATCAGACTCAGGAAAAAATTCAGGAAGTTATTGCTGAAGTAAAATCTCCCGGAATTGTTATTCAGGAAAGTGTTTCAGAATTTAAAACTGAAGAAAACAGGCATCGGATTGTTGCAGAGGAAGAAATTCCCGAAATTAAAATTGAAGAGAAAATTCAGGTGATTGAGACCAGGATTGTAGCGCCCGAAATAGTGGAAGTAAACGAGGTTAAAACTCAGAACCCAGCTGTTGAAGAAATTCCAAAGCAATTATTCAAAATGAGCACCGGCGCTGTTCAGCAGGAGTTGCAACTTGAAGAAGAAGAGTCTGTTGACATTCACAATAAACGGCTTGGCGACAGCTTTTTGAAAGAAAAATCTGTAAACGATTTAATGTCAGATGATTTTTCAAATCTGGAGCACAAACTCTCAAACCGGCCGGTTACAAGCATTCGGTCAGCCATAGGCATTAACGACAGGTTTCAGTATATCAGGGAATTATTTGAGGGAAGCGCCGACAATTTTGTAAAAACCGTTGCCGATCTCGATTCGATGAACGACATTAAGGAAGCTGTAAATTACCTGCAAAGCAATTTTAAGTGGAAGAAAAACGAAACGAGCCTTAAATTTGTCAGTCTCATAAAACGACGGTTTCCAAATGAGTAATTCCGGAAAATTAGTTTTGGTGCCTACACCCATTGGAAATCTTGGCGATATTACTTTCAGGGCTGTTTCGGTATTAAAGGAGGCCGATATTATTTTAGCTGAAGATACCCGCATTTCGTCGCGGTTGCTCCATCATCTCGAAATCGATAAAAAACTGTGGGTACACCATAAATTCAACGAGCACAAAGCCGTTGGCCCGCTGGTTTCAAAAATTCAGGAAGGAAACAAAATTGCTTTGATTTCAGATGCCGGCACTCCCGGTATTTCCGATCCCGGTTTTTTGCTGGTGCGCGCCTGTATTGAAAATGGTGTGGAAGTAGAGTGTTTGCCGGGCCCGACTGCTTTAATCCCGGCGCTTGCAGTTTCAGGTTTACCAACCGACAGGTTTGTTTTCGAAGGTTTTCTTCCCCAAAAAAAGGGCCGCCAAAAACGGTTATCTCAACTGGCCGCTGAAACACGAACCATGGTTTTTTACGAATCGCCATTTCGTTTGGTAAAAGCCCTATCACAATTCGCTGAATTTTTTGGAAGTGAACGGCGATGCTGTGTTTGCCGTGAGCTAAGTAAAATGTTTGAAGAAGTTAAACGGGGAACCGTTGACGAGCTGCAACAATATTATACTGTAAACCCACCCAAAGGAGAAATCGTTATTGTTGTTGAAGGAAATCAGGAAGAAGAAAAAAAGGGCAACAAATATGCCGGGGTCGGGGATGAATAAAAAATATACGCACATTTTTTTTGACCTCGACAATACGCTTTGGGATTTCGAAACCAACTCGCGAAAAGCCATGCATGTTATCTTTCATCAGTTTAATCTGAATGAGGTATGCGATTTCAACCTGTTTTTTGAATCTTACACCAAACACAACGATGCACTTTGGGAAAGTTACAGAAACAAGGAAGTAGTAAAGCAGGAATTAACCCGGCTGCGTTTTCAGAATACATTGACAGAAATGGAAATTAGCGGGATTGATGCTGATGAGATGAACACACAGTATTTAATGGAATTGCCAAAACAAAAAATACTCAATGAGGGTGTAATCGAAATCCTGAATTATTTAAAAAGAAAACGATACCATTTAAATATCATCACCAACGGTTTTAAGGAAGTGCAACGCGAAAAAATAGAAACATCAGGACTGAAACCTTTTTTTGAAAAGATATTTATTTCCGAAGAAATTAAATCGGCAAAACCGGAACGGGGAATTTTTGAGTACTCAATTAAATCGTCAAATGCTAAAAAAATTAACAGTATTATGGTTGGGGATGATTGGAATGTGGATATAATTGGAGCCATAAATTATGGAATAGATGCTATTTATTATAATAATAACAGTCAGAAAAACCTGACAAATGTCAGTAATTTAAACAGTTCCTCCGCTCAGGTTTTGGAAATTGGATCAATGAACCATTTAAACTTAATTTTGTAATATGCTGTAATATAGTTGTTTGGTGATTGCGAAAAACCATAATCCAACTAAATAAGACAAATTATAATAATAGTACAGGTAAAAATTTGCTTTTTATTTATGCAATAATATAAGCATGGATTGGTTCTAAATTGAAACATTTTCGAATGAATTTATTTCATTTTTTCTTGTAATAAAATTCTTTTTTTACATTTGCTGACCTTAAGATTTATTAACAAATATGTGGTTCGGATAATCAGGATTTATTAAACAACGCTTAACACTTTGGGAAGTGTTGGATAAATATTATAAAAATGATTGTTACAAATATTTTAGCTGTTTAATTATTAATTTAAAACTTTTTCTATGAAAAAAATTGCATTTTTTTTATCGATTCTTCTTTTCATGGGAACCTTGGCAGTGAATGGCCAGACGAAGGAAATGACCGGAAAGGTTACTTCTTCGGATGACGGAATGCCAATTCCGGGAGTTTCGATTGCAGTAAAAGGAACAACGCTGGGAACAATTACCAACCTGGATGGTGATTATACCCTTCAGGTTCCTCAGGACGCGGAAACATTGATTTTTTCCTTTGTTGGTATGATAACACAGGAAATTTCAATTGCAGGGAAAAACAACATTAATGTGATTTTAGAACCTTTAACCATTGGTGTTGATGAGGTGGTTGTTACTGCAATGGGTATCAATAGGCCTAAAAGAGAGATGACCTATCAAACCCAAAATGTTAAATCAGAGGACCTGGTAAAGGTTTCTCCTAC
>DATITY010000161.1:0-1533 GCA_035467235.1 Draconibacterium sp.
CGCAGATCAACCCAGATCATAAATCCTTTATCTCTTGTTTTTTGTACCCATCCTGCCAAAGTAACCTCCTCATTCAGGTTCTTTAAACTGAGTTCTCCGTTTGTACGATTTCTATACATGCATTTGAATTTAAAGTGCAAATTTAAACAATTACACTTCAGGTTAAAGTAAATATTTTTATTTATAAGGATAAGCACAGATAAACGGTTTGCCATATTTCATATCGATTATTAAATCAAAAAGGCAAATTTCATTTACCTTTGAAAGAAATAAGTGACTGCCTGAACCAATAGTATCGGAAGCTTTTCTGAAGGATTTTTCAGGATTTTTTTTCGGTTCGCCACAATACGTTAAACTCATGAAATTGTATTTAGTTCCAACACCCATCGGTAATCTTGAAGACATCACCCTCAGGGCAATAAGAATTCTTAAAGAAGTTGATCTGATTCTGGCAGAGGATACCAGGACCTCAGGCAAACTTTTAAAGCACTACGGCATAGAAACGCCGATGCAAAGCCATCATATGCATAACGAACACAAAATGGTCGACCAGATCGTCAAAAAATTGTTGAATGGGGCGGTTATCGCATTAATTTCAGATGCCGGGACCCCCGCTATTTCGGATCCCGGCTTCCTGATTACAAGGGCTTGCGTTCAGAACGAAATCCCTATCGAATGCCTTCCGGGAGCTACAGCCTTTGTTCCGGCGCTGGTAAACTCCGGCCTGCCTAACGACCGTTTTGTTTTTGAAGGATTTTTACCCCTTAAAAAAGGCAGGCAAACCCGATTTTTGGAACTGGCAGAAGAGCAGCGGACCATGATCTTCTACGAATCTCCCCATAAATTGCTAAAGACCCTGGAACAGATGAAAACCTATTTTGGTGAAGACCGGAACATTACGGTTTCGAGAGAACTTTCAAAACTGTATGAAGAAACAATACGATGTACAGTTTCAAAGGCTGTTGTTCATTTTACTGCACATCCGCCCAAAGGTGAATTTGTTCTGATCGTTCAGGGAAAATCCTGATTTAACCCCTTACATTGAAGGCTGTATTCATAATTATTATTTACTTTTGAAACTTCAAAAGAGTTAAAATATGCAGCTAATCCTAAGGTCTTTTGATCTTAAATTGAAACATACTTTCAAAATTTCCAGATATTCCTTTGATATAAAACGAACCCTGATCGTCGAGTTAAAAGATGGGATTTTCAGCGGTTTTGGTGAGGCTTCCGAAAATCCATACTACAACAAGACCATAGAAGTTATGGTAAATGATCTTTCTCTTCATAAGGAATTTATTGAAAATCTTTCCGATGAAACTCCGGAAGAGGTTTGGACAAAAATGTTCCCCCTTTTAAAAGACAATATGTTTGCCTTGTGTGCCCTTGACCTCGCATATAATGATCTCTACGCGCGTAAAAGTGACAAAAAACTATATGAGTTGTGGGGCTATAAAACAGACAACAATCCGCTAACCAATTATACAATAGGAATCGACACCATAGAAAATATGGTTCTTAAAATAAAGGAGA
>DATITY010000162.1:0-3986 GCA_035467235.1 Draconibacterium sp.
TATGTGAATCTCAACTTGACATGGAATATTTTCAGATGCAGCATTTTATTTCCGATTCAAATTGGGATGCCCGTGTGGTAATTGACAAGTCAGCAATGGAAACCAGCAAGGCGCTGCCCAAACGGAAACTTACCGGGCTTATTATAGATGAAACCGGCACTGTGAAGAAAGGGGACAAAAGTGTAGGCGTTGGATGGCAGTACTGTGGAAATGTTGGGAAAATAGCCAATAGCCAGGTGGCAGTGATGGCATGTCTGAGCAACGGTGATTTTGCCTCGATGGTAGATGCCCGTTTGTATCTGCCCGAAGATTGGTGCAATGACAAACAACGTTGTACCCAGGCCAGTATACCAGAGGAAAGCAGAATATTTAAAACCAAGGCAGAACTGGCATTCGATATGGTTCAGCACCAGTTAAAGCTTGGGGTTGAATTCGATTTTGTTGGTGCAGATGGTTTTTATGGAAACGATGCGGAACTGGCAGATAAATTAAACGATTCAGGATGTTTATACATGCTTGATTTACACTGTGACCAACAGGTGTTTTTGGAATAACCGAAATGGGTTATCCCCCAAAAAGCAGCAGGACGTGGAAGACCCGCCGAAGTAGTAAAACCGGACAAACCGTCATTCAGGGTTGATGAATACTGCAAAGCACTTGAAAAAGAAGACTGGACAAAAATAAAAGTGCGCAACACAGCAAAAGGGAAACTGAAAGGCATGTACCATTTTCGGATTGTATTTATTTTGAACAAAACCCGTCAAACATTTGAAAGAAGGCTATTGGTAATCAGCAAAATAAAAACAAAGAAAGGGGACGAAATAAAATACTCGTTTACAAATGCGAATCTGGAACAGTACACTGAAAAAGCCCTGGCCTATATGCAGGCACAAAGGTATTTTGTAGAACATTGCATCAAAGAAAGCAAGTATATACTGGGAATGAACGAGTTTCAAACCAGAAAATGGCAGGCATGGCAACATCAGATAGCAATGAATATAATGGTTTCATGCTTCTTTTTAAAAGAAAAATTACTTTGTTTCGATGATTTACCATTGCTTTCAGCCGCAGATATAAGAGATTGGCTCTTTTTCAAATTCTTTCAGGCAAGAACCGATGAAGAAATGATAGAATTGATGTTTTTCAGACACTTACGAAGACAAAAAGATATTAATCGATATTATAAAGACGAATTTATAAATGTGTCAAAGTAGAACTAAACGATAAGATTAAATTCCATCTGCAACCTGCAGATGGAATTTTTCATTTTATGGGAGTCTGTACCACCTTTTTGCATTTCCCGCATAAATTTTATCCACCACTTCTTTTGGCAATTTTAATCCTTTGAATTCGCCGTCGATCAAGTTACTTGTTATTTTGTGGTCGGTAACCAGGTATTCCCAGTCTTTGAGCCAGGTTTCGTGCATCCGTTTCTTAAAAGATTCCTTTTCCTGACCGCGGTCGATAATGTCGGTTCCGTATAAAATTCTGTTCTGGTATTTGATAAAGAAATAACGAACTTTTTCACGATTATCACGGGTTTGGTAATACAGTTGCCCCATGCGGGCCGCCATATCAACCGCGGCATTTGGGTATTTATCGAGCCATTTTGCCAGTTCGTCAACACTCCATTCCAAACTCGCTAAATGACAACCAATAAAAACCAGTTCAGGATTTTTATCCAACATCCGGTCGCGGGCAGCCATTTGTTCTTCGTAGGTCGGAAATTCAGGGTGAAGAAACATGTGATACTGTGGATTTTCTGCAAAATAGTTGCTGTCGTTTTTTGTTGTCATTTCGTTAAAAGGCAGCCAACAGTTCTTGGGTTCTCCCAAATGGCCAACCAGCGGGATTCCTTTTTCGGCAAGGTGTTTAAAAACGGGGTCAAATTTCGGGTTATCGATCATAATCAAAATACTGTCTTTATCCCTGAATTCCATTCCGATATTTTTCCACACTTTCACCGCAATTGCGCCATCGGCAATGCAACTGTCGAGCCAGGCGATTGTATTTTCAACCCATGTGGAATCGTTCCAGCCATCGAGACAAAACGTGGCAGTGTATGCAAAATCAGACGAAAATTTTTTAAGTAATTCAGCCGATTGTTTTTGAACATCAACTACCCGATCACAATTATCGGAATATGTATTGATGGCAAGTAGCTTGAATTTGTCTTTCTGTGCCTGTTCCATCGAATTGTTTTTGGCTGAATAAATGTGGTAGTGCGCATCGGTTTTTTCAATTTTTGCAAAATCGTTCATTGTGTAATTACCGGAAGTACACGAAATAATGAGCGCTGAGAATAACAGTAAAGTCAGGTTGTTGGTTTTCATAGTAATCGAATTTAAATGAGGTGATGAAGGTAGAAAAAATTGTACTTTTAAAAAAGCCGGAAATTAAAATAGGTATTTTTTACTTTAATTCTTCGATTAGCAATGAACAATGATTAAAAAAGGGGTGGTTGACCGCAATCAATCGGGGTTCATTTTGGGATTTACCAAAACATATTTTCCAATTCGTAGAAAGCGATATTTAACAATATATTCTATCGATCTGATTATCAGTATCGAATATTTTGGCCTGATTCTTGAAAGGCATATTATCATAGGGGAAAGTAACTTCTGTATTTATGATTGGTTTTGTATAAAGGGGTTTGTAAATCATCGATCATCTTCAAAAAGCGTCCATAGTTCTTTCCCCTTCTTTCTTTTTTACAAAGCAGTAAATTTGAAAGTACAGACAATGTTTTTATTTTTGTTTTGTGGGCATTAATATTGGTTATTTTATACAGCAAAGAAATTGCAAAATCAGTCAAGAAAATAATATCAAATTAGTTTGAACAAAAATAATTCTGTTTTGTTACACCATTAACAAAAGAGTAGAATATCTTTATTTATTAATGATTGGTTTTATAAAGGGGTTTGTAAAATTGTCAATCACTCAAAAAAGCGTCCTTAGAATTCTACTCTTTTTTCTTTTTATAATAATTCATTGATTTATATACGTATGAAAATCAAGTATTTAGCTCTTGACTTTTAAAAAACTATGGCAGTAAGCCTGAATGACTAAAAAATTTTATAAAAAATTAAAAAAAAATTGAAAATTGTTGTTATTAACTAAAAATATTGTCATAACTTGTATGGACTTTAAAGGTTATATCATACTGTAACCGAAACAGAAAAGAGTAGAATATCTTATTTTATTAATGATTGGTTTTATAAAGGGGTTTGTAAAATTGTCAATCACACTCATCAAAGCGTCCCAAGAATTCTACTCTTTTTGCTTTTTATATCCCCGACCTATTTTAATTCCAATTAAATTGAACCTTTTAAAACAGAAATGGGTTGCCTGTCTAACGCAACCCATTTCTGTTTTATCATGAAATTCTCCCCTGTCTATTCTTCCCAGGGAACTAAAGATGATTTGTAATAATTTATGTCCATCGCCTCGAACCTTTTGCCATGTTGTGCCAGACGCAGTTTATATTCTTCCCAACTTCTCGAATCGGGCGCTGTCCATCCAATTTCGGCATAACCGGGTAAACGCGGAAAAACCATGTATTCCAGTTCGTCGATGTTTGAAATGGTTTCCGTCCAAAGTGCTGCTTCAACTCCCAGTATTTTTTCCCTGGTTAATCCGGGCACCAAATCTGTTGGATTCCATGCATATCCATGATCGACTTCGATGTATCCGGCCCATTTCAATCCAAGGGTGGTTGTGGAATCATATTTCATATCGAGGTAAGCTTTTGACGCCGGAGAAATCAGCACTTTTGCCCCCTTTTCCATGGCCATCGTTGTATTTTTCACGTTATCCCAGAATTGAACGGTTGCTCCTTCAACCGGGGTAGCGTTGGCAATTTCGTCCCACCCAATTACTTTTTTACCATGCGAAACTACAATATCCTGCACGCGGTTTACAAACGGAATGTAATCTTTCATGGGCGTTACATGAGATTCGTCGCCGCCGATATGAATGTATGAGCC
>DATITY010000163.1:0-11691 GCA_035467235.1 Draconibacterium sp.
GGAGATGCTTCGGCTTTTGATATTATGGTTGTTAATAGTAAACATGAACATCTCACCGATACTACCATTTTTAAAATGCCTTCCGCGAGTTTATACAGCGCTTTTACTTCTAACCTCTTGTACGCCAACAGTCAGGCTGCAACAGTAAATAACGGTGGAAATAAGCCAAAACTATACGCTCCTACAAAATGGGACAAAGGGTCAAGTATTTATCATCTCAACGATGGAACCTATCCCTTTTCTAACGAAAATTCTTTAATGACACATGCCATTGGGAAAGGAGAAGCAGTGCACGATCCGGGTCCCATTACCAAAGGAATTCTGGCGGATATTGGCTGGAAACACATGAAATTACACCTTGATAAACCCAAAGATATCGAAGAAGTAAAGCCAATTGTTTTTAATCTCTCCATTGAAAGTGATACTGAAATAGACTCCAATGCAATATTTGTATTTTTTTCAACAGATTCATTCAAGAACGTTAAAGATTCGCTGGCGTTGCTGCCTGACCCGGAAACCGGAATTTTTACTGCTACGTTAAACCCAAATATTGAATCGGGAAAAATTGACTATTATGTTACCGCCCGCGACAAGATGAACCGGGCCTTTTCAGCTCCTGTCGAAGCTCCTGTCGAATTATATTCAGTAACTATTGGTACCGATAAACAACCTCCTGTAATTAATCACATTCCTATTCCATATTTTGTTTCTGTGAGAGAAAACATAAAGATTTCAACCAGTGCTGACGATAATCTTGGCGTTGATTCTGTTTATATTGAATATTCAATTAACGATATCCCGCAACAGCCATTTGGATTAAAGCTTGATTCCGCGAATAATTATTCAGGATTTTTTACTACCGATGCCAAACTGCTGAATGATGGCGATATAATTACCTATCAGATTTTTGCAATCGATTCATCGAAAGCAAAGAACTTAACAATAAGTCCTGAAAATGATTTCTATTCATTCAAAGTGGAAAAAATATTCGAGCCAATTATCGGTTATTTTAGCGATTTTAATAATGCAACAACAGATTTTATCTTATCTGATTTTGATATTTATCTCGCAGTTAATTTTAAAAACAAATCTCTTCATAGCCCACATCCATATCCAAGCCCCAATAAAACCAACACAAATTTTAATTATACAACTCTGCTCAAATATCCCATAATTTTACAGGAAAACGGTACAATGAGTTTTGACGAAGTTGTATTGGTTGAACCTGGTGAAGTTCTCTCCAAATACGGTGATGATAATTTTTGGGATTACGTAATTGTTGAAGGAAGCAGAGATAACGGTAAAACATGGCTTCCTCTTGCACCGGGATATGATTCGGGAGCGTATTCGATTTGGAAAACCAATTACAACAAGGTGATAGACATCAACGATGTTTCACAAGCGATTGGAATTCCGGATTGGTATATAACCCGGGAAATAAATCTTCTGGAAAATGGAAATTTTAAGGCAAATGATACGATATTAATACAGTTTCGGTTATTTTCCGATCCTTATGCACATGGCTGGGGCTGGACAATAGATAATCTTAGGATACAAACCCCTGTTTCAGCGTCATCAATCACATTATCTCCCGGAAACATAGCGGTTTACCCGAATCCTTTTAATGATGTTTTAAACGTAACAATAAATGCAAAAAACAAAATAGAAGAATTAACAGTTGAAATAATTAATCTTTACGGGCAAAAAATATCCTCAACACAAAACAAAAATGTTTTTGGTGAAATAAAACTTGAATCCGATTTAAACTACCTGACAGATGGAATTTATCTGGTGGTTGTAAAAGAGAACGGAAAACAGGTATTTTCAAAAAAAATAATTAAAAACTAAAGTTTCCTGACTTAACAATTCAAACCAAATTTTGAATAAATGTGTCAATTCTAAAATATATCTCTATATTTGCAGCCATAATACTTGAAAATGAATACAAAATTTAACAATTCCTATTTTTACTTTTATTTTTATTATGGTTCTGAACGCGGGATCAAAAAGTAGGGTATTGTTATAACTGAAAATATTTTACCAAAAGGTCTCGAAAAAATCGAGGCCTTTTTTTTATATCAGAATAATATGAAAATAACAATTGTTGGACTGGGATTAATTGGTGGTTCGCTGGCCATCGATTTACGAAAAAGCAAGTTTGCCACCGAACTTATTGGTGTTGATTCAAGTGAAGTCCATGCCAGTCAGGCGCTGAAAATTGGATTGGTGGATCGTATTGAAACCCTCGAAGACGGAGTAAAAAACACTGATATTGTTATAATTGCTATTCCTGTTGACAAGGAAGTTTCAATCCTTTCCAGAGTACTCGATTTGATTAATAATAACACAACAGTAACCGATATGAGCTCTACCAAAAGAGTGATTATCGAATCAGTAAGGAATCATGCGCGACGTAAAAACTTTGTCCCGGCTCACCCGATGTCTGGAACCGAGAATTCCGGACCAACGGCAGCTCTTGAAGATCTTTTCAAGGGTAAAATAACCATTTTATGCGACCAGGCCGATTCAGGACCACAACATCTTGCGCTTGTCGAAAAAATGTTTCAGGTGCTGGGAATGGATATTGCATACATGACTGCTGATGAACAGGATCACAGTACCGCTTTTGTGTCGCACCTTCCACATGCCGCTGCTTACGCACTTGCCAATGCAGTTCAGTCTAAAGAAGACAGAAACATAATTTTCGATTTGGCAAGCGGTGGATTTAATTCGACCGTGCGTTTGGCAAAAAGTTCAAGTACAATGTGGCATCCTATTTTTCAACAAAATCGTAATTACGTTGTTGAATCGCTGGATGTTTATATCAGGCACCTGCAGGAATTTCGCGATTGTTTATTCAACGAACAGGATGATAAACTTCACGATTTAATAGTAAGTGCCAATAAAATAAGGGGAATTCTTGAGGGAGAAAATCCTCATCTGGTAAAAAACGAAGAAAAAATTGTAAAACTTTATACGAAATAATAATGACTTTGAAACTTGAAATTAATCCGATAAAAACATGGTTGCCGAAACTGGACAATCCATTGTTAATTTCAGGCCCATGCAGCCTTGAATCGGAAAAACAGGCACTGGACACAGCGAAATTGCTGGCAAAAGATAAACGGGTTTTTGTATATCGCGGCGGTGTTTGGAAACCCCGAACCCGGCCCGGTTCTTTTGAGGGAGTTGGTTCAATTGGTTTAAAATGGCTGCAACTGGTAAAACAGGAAACCGGTTTGCCGGTAGGCACCGAAGTGGCAAATGCCCAGCACACCGAAGAAGCGCTGAAAGCAGGATTAGACGTGGTTTGGATTGGTGCCAGATCAACCGCAAGCCCATTTGTGGTGCAGGAAATAGCCGATGTTGTTAAAGGAAGTAACGCTGTGGTTATGGTAAAAAACCCGGTAAATCCCGATGTACAATTGTGGATGGGCGCTATTGAAAGAATACACCAGGCAGGAATAAAAAATATAGTCGCAATTCATCGCGGTTTTACTCCATTCAGTGAAACCAAATACCGCAATTATCCCAACTGGCAAACCGTAATTGAGTTAAGACAATTATTACCTAACCTTCCTATCATTTGCGATCCCAGTCATATCGCCGGCAAACGCGAATATTTGTATGAAATTTCACAAAAAGCATTCGATATGGGAATGGAAGGTTTAATGATTGAATCGCACATCGATCCATCTTGTGCATTGAGCGATGCAGCTCAGCAACTAACTCCTGCTGATTTGGCCAGATTGCTGGACCGTTTGGTAATCAGGCACGAAACTGCCGACAATCCTGAATTTGAAAACCGGTTGGATGTTTTGCGTAACCGGATCGACTCAATTGATGCAGAATTACTGGAAACTCTTTCAGCCAGGGTTGCAATTGTTAAACAGATTGGGCGGTATAAAAAGGAAAACAATGTAACTGCACTTCAAATCAACCGCTGGTCGAAACTGATGGAAGACCGCGTTAATCTTGGCAGAAAGCTGGATTTAAACGATACTTTTGTTAAGATACTTTTTCAGTTGATCCATGAAGATTCAGTGCGTATGCAAACCGAAATTATGGACGAAGAGTAAACAATTGAAAATATAAAATTTTGTGAGCCCTGAAGATAATTTCTTTGGGGCTTATTTTTATCTGAATAAAAAACGCATTAATCGCAATACCGCATTTTTAAATGGTGGGTAACGCAAAGGTAAATCAATTCTTGTTGTTGTTTTGATAACCGATCGTTCATGTGAAAAAGCATTGAAACTGTTTCTGCCATGATATGTTCCCATTCCGCTGCTCCCAACGCCTCCAAATGGTAACGAAAGATTGAGAAATTGCATGGCAACTTCATTTATTCCGGCATTTCCAGAGTAAGTTTTTTGCAGAAAGTCTTTTTGTTTTTTCCTGTCTTCTCCAAAGTAATAAACCGATAGTGGTTTCTCTCCGTCTTGAATAAATTCAACAACTTCATCAATATTATTAAAAGTAATAACAGGCAAAACCGGTCCAAAAATCTCACTTTTCATAACCGGGGAATCAAAAGTTACGTCTGTTAAAATAGTGGGTGAAAAATACCGTATACTGCTGTTTGCCTGTCCTCCTGAAAACACTGTTGTTCCGTCAATCAAATTCTTTAACCGCTCAATTGCACTTTCATGTACAATTTTGGGATATTCCTTGTTTTCCTCTGGATTTAAACTAAAAAACTGTTCAGTTGCTGCCTTCAGTAAACCAAGTAATTCCTCTTTAACATCATGATGAACAAATAAATAATCGGGTGCAATACAGGTCTGCCCCGAATTGATCAATTTCCCCAGAATTATCCTGCGGGCAGCCACCTCCAAATTTGCATCCTTATCAACCACTGTCGGATTTTTACCTCCAAGTTCGAGAATTACAGGCGTAAGATGTTGGGCAGCGGCCTGCATTACAATTTCACCAACCTTTGAACTTCCGGTAAAAAATATTTTATCCCATCTCTGGGTTAATAAATACTGGCTGATTTCTACTCCACCCTGAACCACCGAAACATGAGCAGGATCAAACACTGCCTTTATAATTTTTTCGATAACTGCCGCAGTTTTTGACGTAAACTCAGAAGGTTTTACAACTACAACATTACCCGCTGCAATTGCACCAATCAATGGCATAAACGCCAGCATAAACGGATAGTTAAAAGGAGCAATTACCAGTACTTTCCCAAAGGGCTGTTTGTAAATATAGCTGACTGAAGGAAAGGCAAATAAAGGTGTCGGAACTTTTTTGGGTTTTGCCCATTTCTTCAAATTTCTGATATGGTTGGTTAGTTCGTACTGCACCAACCCTATTTCAGTAAAAAATGCTTCAAACTCACATTTCCCCAAATCAGAATTTAAAGCTTCCAGAATTTCCTTTTCAAGCTCTTTAATTACCTTTTTTAATTGCAGTAATTTCGATTTGCGAAAATTGAAATCAAGGGTTTGGTGACTGTTGAAAAAGTTTTGTTGGTTTTCAATAATAGCAGCCAGTTGATTGTTGGTCATAACCTGAATTTTTTAAAGGTCTGTTCCTGTTTCGGAGAGCAACTTTTTCATCCCTTTTTTAATCGCTGTCTCAATTTGCCTGTATTCCGAAATGGTTTTCCCTGTAAATATAAAAAAAACAGCTACCTGTTTCTCTCCAATTTCATTGTAAACCTTTGATTTATTTAACCGGTACACTTCGCGCATTCTGCGCTTAATCAGATTACGCTGAACGGCATGTTTAAAATTTCTCTTTCCAACAGTGAATGCAGCCTGAACCGGAAAATTTGAAGGGAGTTTGGTTTCGAGATAAACTATTTTTATTGGAAACACAAAAATGGTTTTACCTTCCTGAAAAAGTTTATCCATTATTTTTTTACTGCAAAGGCGTTCAGCCTTTTGAAACGAAAATGTTTCTTTCCCCCCTTCAATATTTTCAGATAAATTATCCATTCTGAATTAAAAAAGGCTATCCCCCAAATGGTGAACAGCCTTTCAAAATTATATATATTTTCTGATTAAGCTTTATTATTCTTTTTAATAAACTGTTCCAGCGCCATTGTCATCGATGGGGCCTGGGCAGTCGGAGCCTCAATATCCAACCGTAATCCGGCTTCGCGCACAGCTTTTGCTGTTGTTGGTCCAAAACAGGCAATTTTGACATCGTTTTGCACAAAATTCGGAAAGTTCTGAATAAGTGACCGAATACCCTGCGGACTAAAAAACACAAGGATATCGTAATTAATTTCACGCAGGTCTGATAAATCGGCGCTTACAGTTCGGTAGAGTATTGCTTTAGTATATTTATAACCCTCAGCATCAAGCAACTCTGGAATTTCTTGCTTGTGAATATCGGATAATGGCACCAGAAAATTCTCATCTTTGTGTTTCTTCATCACACTAATTAAATCAGAAAACTTACCATCGGCGTAAAAGATTTTACGTTTACGGTAAACGATATATTTCTGCAAATAAAAAGCTGTTGCTTCCGAAATACAAAAATATTTCATCGTATCAGGGATTGTTAAACGTAACTCCTGGCTAATTCTGAAAAAGTGATCAATGGCTGTCCGGCTTGTAAAGATAACAGCCGTGTGATCCAATATATAGATTCTTGTATTGCGGAACTCTTTGGCGGGAACTCCTTCAACCTGAATAAAAGGTCTGAAGTCGATTTTCAACCCATACTTTTCAGCCAGCTCAAAATACGGTGACTTTGCCGTGTTGGGATCCGGCTGCGAAACGATAATGCTCTTAACTTTCAAAATATTCTTCTTTATAGTGAAACTTATCCCCTTCTTAATCAACTACTATTTTATAAATTAAAAGCAAGGGTAAAAATTCAAGGGTACAAAGGTATAAAAAGAGATAAAATATTGGAAACTGTTTTTTCAATAAAATTGATATCCCTCTTTTTAATAACATCACATAAAAAACTGCAGTTGTAAAAACTCCTAAAAATACAGCAATCATGGGATTTTCAGAAGGATAATATGCTATTAAAGCTACTATCGGAAAAAGAATAATTCCTGCTCCGCGATTAAAATTATCCATGTTGAACAGAAATTCTCTTGTATCTGAAGCGCCGATAAATATCGATCCGAGTGCCTGATATGCTAATTTTTTGCCTAAAAAATAAACTACTACTGCCCCAAAAGTTTCAGCATAAATTATCCAGTTAAAAAGTGCATTTCCTGATGAAACCAAAACGATAACCTGAAAAATGAAAATTGAAAATATGATGTAATACAACACTTCCAAGCGGAATGCTCCATGCAGTATGGAATAGTTTTTCTCACGAAACATTCGGAAGGCTGTTGGATAATTAATAAGCGACTGAAACAGCGTGCTTATATATTTCGAATATCCGGCGCTAACACTCGCTAAAAGTACAAAGGCAAAAAACAGAATACCTGTCAGCCAATCGCCCTCGGGGTAAGTAATTTCCCGTGGAGTCATTTTTAGTCCCTTCCACAAAATATGCTCAACATAACTTGTATCAGGCGGATATCGTGAATCGCCGATAAATATTTTTTCTTCGGGCTGAATCTGCCAGAATCGAAACAAAGTGTCGGAAGGGGTTAATAATGTTGAATCAAACTGAACCAACGCAGAATCCTGGATAAAAGATGAAGCCGGAATATCGCCGAAAGTAACGGTATCAAAGCCGTTCAATTCGTTTGACCCATCTGCTGTTTGATTTCTGTATATTTCAAAATTATCCATTCTCTGTAATAAGTTGGCAAAGATATTAAATGCATATGGATTGTTGTTTTATGATTTGTATTTTTGCCACCAAATGCCGGAAACTATTCAACAAAGCAATCCTATAATTTACCTCGCTCCCTTGCAGGGCTTTACCGATTTTATTTACCGGAAAGCTTATGCAGAAATTTTTCATGAAGTCGATGCGTTTTTTATCCCTTACATTTCGGTGAAAAACAACCAGATTTTAAGGAAATACGAAAAGGAAATTCTTCATGAAAACAATCCGAAAACCCGCGTTATTCCACAGGTTTTGGCCGGTTCTGTTAATGAAATGCTGTTTCTTTCTGAAATTCTGGAAGATAAAGGATACACGGAAATCAATCTGAATCTGGGTTGTCCATATCCGATGGTAACCAATCGCGGAAAAGGAGCCGGACTTTTACCTCATCCCAATAAACTGAAAGAATTACTTTCCTCTTTTTTCGAAAAAACAAACCTTCGTCTTTCCATAAAATTGAGGGCTGGATTACATTCTGTAAATGAAATTGAACAGGTAATTCCTTTACTGAACCAGTTTCCGTTAACCGAAGTAATATTTCATCCCCGGATTGCAAAACAACTTTATGATGGTGAAATTCAGTGGTCCGCCTTTCATTATGCCCAACAAAATTTAAAACACCGGCTGGTGTTCAATGGCAATATTTTTTCGGTTGATGATTTTAAACAATGCCGGCAGAAATTCCCTGAGATTGACAACTTTATGCTTGGTCGCGGAATTTTAATGAATCTGTTTCTTCCGGCGGAAATAAAAAACATTGAAATTCAGTCCAAAGAAAAACGTGAAAAACTAAAAGAATTTCACCAACTCGTTTTTAAGTATTATTCTGAAAGTATGGATAATGAAGGGAATGCGCTTAACAAGATGAAACAATTCTGGATTTATTTCAGCTACAATTTCCCTGAACAGCGAAAAAGCTTTAAACTCATTAAAAAAGCAAACGGCTTATCAAAATATCAATCTGCAGTAAAACTTATTTTTGGGAAATAATTAATTGGTCGAACAGTTTTCCCGTTCGTACTTTTCCATCAAAGCCATTAAAAGATACATCTCTTTCTCCTCTTCGCCATTTTTGGGGCCTGCGCAAATCTCCAGAAACCGCTTCAAACCCTGCTGATAATCTTCTTCTGTTTCAATTTCGTAAATCATAAAATCAATGTGCATCGAGCCAATTACCGGCTGCATTCATTTCAACTGTTAACTGAACACCAATATCAACAGCGCCTTCCATTTCAGTTTTAACAATTTGTTTCACTTGGTCAAGCTCGGTTTTTAACACATCAAAATTCAACTCATCGTGTACCTGAAGTACCATTTTCGATTTCAATTTCAACGTTTCAAATTGACGGTAAATATTAATCATTGCAATTTTAATAATATCGGCCGCCGAACCCTGTATTGGCGCATTAATCGCATTTCGCTCTGCCATTCCACGCACTACTGCGTTGGCAGAATTGATGTCGGATAAATAACGCCGGCGACCCATAATTGTTTGAACAAAACCCTGATTTCTTGCAAGTTCAATCTGTTTGTCCATAAATTGCCTGATTTTCGGGAAATTTTTGAAATATCCATCAATTAATTCCTTCGCTTCTGTTCGGGGAATGTTTAACCGCTGCGAAAGCCCAAACGCTGAAATACCGTAAATAATTCCGAAGTTGGCTGTTTTCGCCTTTCTCCGCATTTCTGGAGTAACTTCCTCTTCGCGAGTCTGGTAAATTTTGGCTGCCGTAATTGCGTGAATGTCTTTCCCCTCGTTAAATGCCTTCAGCATTTCTTCGTCCTGACTCAGCGCTGCCATAATCCGCAATTCGATTTGCGAGTAGTCGGCAGAAAGAAAAGTGTGGTTTTCGTTGGAAGGAATAAATGCTTTGCGAATCTGGCGACCGTTTTCGGTGCGAATCGGAATATTCTGAAGATTTGGATTCACCGAACTTAACCGCCCGGTTGCCGCAATGGCCTGGTTGTAAGATGTGTGGATTTTTCCGGTTCGTTTATCAACCAAAAGCGGAAGCGCCTCAACATAAGTTGTAAGCAGCTTTTTCAACCCACGGAAATCGAGTATTTTCTGTATAATCGGATGTTTGTGCACCAACTGAACCAATGTTTCTTCGGCAGTGGAATACTGTTTGGTTTTGGTTTTTTTGGCGTCAGCGTCGATTTTCAGTTTTTCGAAAAGAATAACTCCGAGCTGCTGTGGCGATGCAACATTAAAAGATACGCCTGCCAGTTCGATGATTTCCTTTTCAATTTGAATAATTTGTTCGAGCAACACTTTTGCATAAGCATTCAACTCTTCGGAATTGATTTTCACCCCGGCATTTTCCATGTGAACCAGCACCGGAACCAGCGGAATTTCGAGAGTTTCAAACAATTCGCGGACTTCAAATTTATCCAAATCCGGATCGATTTTCTGTTTTAATTGAAAAGTTAAATCGGCATCTTCACACGAATAATCGCGCAGCTTTTCGGGAGAAACTGAACGCATGGTTATCTGGTTCTTCCCTTTTTTACCGATTAAGTCATCGGTCGGAATTTTTTTATAGTTGAGATAAATATCACACAAAAAATCGAGATTGTGCTTTAAATCGGGTTGAATGAGGTAGTGAGCAAGCATAGTATCATAAAGTTTTCCTTTTACTTCAATACCGTAATTGCTGAGCATCAGCATGTCGAACTTGATATTCTGCCCTATTTTGGCAATGTTTTCGTCGGCAAATATTTCCCTGAATTCGTCAATCACTTTTTGTGCTTCCTGCTGGTTTTTGGGTACTGTAACACAATATGCCTCGTGGTTTCTGAAAGCAAACGACATGCAAACAATATCAGACGATTGCGTGTCCAATCCGGTGGTTTCGGTATCGAAACAAAACTCCTCCTGCACCGAGAGTTCGGCACGCAAACTTGCGCGTTGTATTTCGTTTTCAACCAGATAATACTGATGAGGAACCGTTTCTATGCTTTCCATCTTTTTCCCGATTGTCGCCATTTCGGGAGAACCCATGTCAAACAATGTTCCCTGGAAATTCATTTCCGCCTGTACCGGCGCTTCCTTAAGTTTTAACCGCTGAATCAGCGTTCTGAATTCCAGTTCTTCAAACAGCGCAATCAAAGCTTCTTTATTCAATGGATCGCGGGTCAGATTTTTTGTATTGAATTCGATGGGAACATCCAAGATGATGGTTGCCAAATGCCTCGAAAGACGAACCTGTGCTTCAAACTCAATTAAATTATCTTTTTGCTTGCCTTTCAGTTTGTCGATGTTTTGGTAAATACCATCGATGCTTCCAAAATCGGCAATCAGCTTTTCTGCGGTTTTTGGACCAATTCCAGGGCACCCCGGAATATTGTCGGCGGTGTCTCCCATCAATCCCAGAATATCAATTACCTGGTCTGCTGTTTTGATTCCAAAATTCTCCTGCACTTCCTTTAATCCCCAAACTTCAGCATCGTCGCCGCTTTTGCCCGGTTTGTACATAAAAATATTATCCGAAACCAACTGAGCGTAATCTTTGTCAGGAGTCATCATGTAGGTTGTAAAACCCTGTTTTTCGGCTTCTTTTGCCAGAGTACCGATGACATCGTCGGCTTCAAAACCAGCTAATTCAATTATCGGAATATTAAATCCTTCAACAATTTTTCGGATGTAAGGAATTGATTTTCGCAAATCTTCGGGCATCTCTTCCCGGTGGGCCTTGTATTCGGGAAATATTTCGTGTCTGAACGTTGGCGCCGAAACATCGAAAACTACTCCAATATAATCGGGCTTTTCGTTCTCCAAAACCTGGACAATGGTATTTGTAACTCCAAGCATTGCCGAGGTATTTACTCCTTTCGAATTAAACCGCGGATTGCGGATGAAGGCAAAGTAACTTCGGTAAATGAGCGCATACGCATCGAGGAGAAAAAGTTTTTTTGATTGATTTTCAG
>DATITY010000164.1:0-7238 GCA_035467235.1 Draconibacterium sp.
GCTGCAACTGCGTTAACAATTCCGGTTCGCAATGCATCGATTGTTTGTTTTTGACTGGATTTGTTTTGACAGACATTACAATCGGCAAAACGGGTTTTAACTTTGCCAAGCCATTTGTACCCAGCCATTAATCCAAGTCCGGTTTCATGCCTGTAATCAAAAAAGGCCGATGCGTAGTTATTGGGAATATTGATACTTAAGCCAATACTGAATAACTTATTTATTGGATCATCGGCTCCGGTTGCTTCCTGAAAATTGTGGTTGACAGTCAACCTTGATTCTGATGTATTAAAAGTTACATAATTGGTAAAAAACGAGAGATCGGATTTTGCATTTACATAGCCGGTTTTGTCACTTAAAAAAATATTCATCGCCCGGTTTGAAATGGCTGCCGCATCATCAGAATCACAGGATTTAGCAGCTAAAGAATCGTTAACTGATTTCAACTTTGAAATAATTTTGTCACCGTTTTGTGCTTTTATGAAAAACGGGAAAAAAGAAAAAACCAATACTGAAATTATGTAGCGCATTTCAATCCGGTAAGTGACATATTAATTTTTAACGATAATTCAAAGTGCTTTATCCAATCCCCATTGCTGTAAAAGCTGATTTGAAAACACCTTCCTGCCGTTTTCATCAAGAAGCTTATTCCTGGCGGCTATCCATGTATTTGCATCCTCGCCATACATTCTCGAAATTCTGACAGGGTCTAATTCATTTATTTTTCCCCAGTGAAAAGTATAGGGAATATTTTCCTCATCGAGCCTTTTCCAAACAGAGGTGTAAAATTTTTGGGTTGCATCGGAAAAAGCGCCGTCAAGTTCAAGGATACAGGTATATTCAAACTTTGTAAAAGCCAGTTTGGCATCCGATTTTTTTACAAACCTGTAAGCAAACAAACCGGGGAAAGGTCCTTCTGATTCATTCATCTCCAACAGTATTTCCGTAACTCTGTTTACCTTGTCAAGTGGCAGGCCCATGGCAGAACTTAACAGTTTACCATGGAGAGTGGTATTGTTAAATATTTCTCCAAGTGTTCCAAACTGTTTTTCAAAGGGCACAAATACACCCGCCAGTAATTTATTTACAAGGGTAGGAACCAACGCAGGAATTGCGTCAGTAAGCCGGCCAATAAAACAGGGGGCATCATCTCCCGGGCCAATTCCTTCAGCATTAACTACAGGACGCACATAATCATCGCGGTAAGGTCTTTTATAAAAAGCAGAAACATAGGCTTTATTTTCTTTGTCGTAAGGATTTAGTGACACGGCAAAATGAAAAGGTCTTTCGTCGCCGTAAGGTAAATCCAGTCCGGTGAAATTAAGCGAGCCCATAACCTCTTTCAATTTGTTATCATAAGGCAATTTCCGCATATATGTTTCCAGTAAAAACAGATCCTCCGCTTCTACCAAAACGCCATGAATAATTCCAAAACTCCCAAAACTTACGAGGGCAGAATTAAACAAATCATCATCCTGCACAAGTTCAGTCTGTAACTTTTGAATAAATGAATCACTTACAACAGGCACCGACTTCCTTTCGAGCCAGATATGACGGGTTGGGCTTACAATGAGATGCATACCAACCACAAAATCCTGAACAGCACCCACATCAATTGAAGAACCATGAGCACCTGTTGAAATAACACCTGCAATGGTTTGACCGTTACTGGCTCCCGAGGTTTTCAGGGAAAGTTTTTTTGAACGAAGCTCTTTGCTAAGTTCCCAAACCGCGCATCCACACTGGGCAAAAAGCAACTTTTTTGGATCTCCTTTATATTCTGCAGATACACTTTGCGCCGACAGGCTCAAGGTTGTATTAAGTTGTTTTGTGTCGAGCATATAACCATTGGTGGCCGTGGCAACTTTACTGAAAGACCATGCGGCACCCAACGACCGGAATGGGGTATCTGTTTTTATCTGATCGCTGATTAATTGCTGAAGTGCATTGGTAGCATCATTATAACTTTCAAGCGCACCCAAATCAGGTTCGTTTCCCGCAATGTAAAGCCCCTTAATTTTTTCGGTAAAATTTTCGTGGCGGTTTACCCATTCTGTTTGATTTGTATTGATCAATTTCATGGTTTTTATATTTCTCCGGTTTTTTTACAAGGTTTGCTGCACTTCCATTGAATTTGCACGGGACTCCAGATTCCCAGAGTTGCCACTGTTATTAACGAATAGCCAAAATTGCTTTTAACAGTAACTTCCGACATTCCGTTTACTCCCAGCGAATCGCAGACAGGGGTGTGTATCTCAGATGGTTTTTGCACCAGCCCCCAAAAAAATGCGTGAGCGGTTACTGGTTTTGATGCTTCTGTTCCGGCTTGAGCCTCAGTTGTAACCCTGTAAGAGTAACAACTGCTTAAAAATAGTGTGGCTGTTATTAACCAAATACCAGCCATCAATTTAAACCGAATCTTCTGTGTTTTCATAATGAATAAAGTTTTAGCCTGTATTAAAAGTTAAGTCTTCTGTATTTTCCTTAACACAACTGTGAACCCGATTGTTCAAATTCTCTCATCGGTTTGTGAGCCAGTCATTTATCGTATTCAAAATTATTAGTTGAAATTTTTGTTGATTGCGAGCGAAAGCAATCTTTAATACTTAATTTCTGATGAAATGAAACGTAATAAAAAACAGGAATTTCTTTTTTAATCAAGTGATGAAATTCCGGGATATTTCAATGCGCGGAACCCGGACTACAGGCGGAGTTTAGTTTAATTTTGGTTCTATCAGACATACACAAGCAACCGCTCAAAAAATACAACTTCCTATTGAACAAAGACATCTGGAAACCAACCCGTAATATTGAAAAGGAGTATTTTGTTATTTTCCCCGATTCGTTTGTTGAAAAAAACTATTTTTGTCACCACTAAAAACATAGAATGTTACTGTTAATTTCGGATAGTGTGAAGTAAATAACCCCTGGCTTTGGCTGGTGGTTATCCATTTTAATACCGGGCAGATTCCTGCCTGAATAATTTTTATTTATTTTTAAAATTACAATCATGAGTAACGAAAATAAATCAATTCACGAGTTCGATTTTAACCTGATTTGCGAATATTTTTCAGCCATCGAACGACAAGGACCGGGTAGTCCCGAGGTAACATTAAAAGCACTTAGTTTTATCGACAACCTTTCAGCGGAATCGCGCATTGCCGACCTGGGTTGCGGCACGGGCGGACAAACAATGTTACTGGCACAAAACGCACCGGGGCAAATCACCGGTATCGACCTGTTTCCGGAGTTTATCGACCTTTTTAACACAAACGCCCGAAAACTGGGATTGCAAAATAAAGTAAAGGGTGAAGTTGGTTCTATGGACAATCTGCCTTTTGGTGATGAAGAACTCGACCTGATATGGAGTGAAGGCGCTATTTACAACATCGGATTTGAGCGCGGACTGAACGAGTGGCGGAAATTCCTGAAAACCGGAGGTTATATTGCAGTAAGCGAAGCGACCTGGTTTACTGCTGAAAGGCCTGCCGAAATAGATAATTTCTGGAAGGAGGCGTACCCCGGAATTGACACGATTCCGAATAAGGTGGCGCAACTGCAAAAAGCCGGGTATATTCCGGTGGCCACATTTATCCTGCCCGAAAACTGCTGGACGGAACATTTTTACACACCACAGGTTACCGCACAGGAAGTCTTTTTGAAAAAATATGCTGGTAACAAAACCGCTGAAGAACTTGTTGTCAACGAACGGCGCGAGGCACAATTATACCAAAAGTACAAAGCGTTTTACGGGTATGTATTTTATATCGGTAAAAAGATTTAGCCATTGTGATTTAATGGAACCGTTATTCTGAAAAAGACGGTTCCTTTATTTTCGATTGTGAAATTTAAAATCAAGAGTTTATTTTACCGTTAATAATAAGGCACGGATTTCAAATCGTTACAAATTTTTGGATCGTAAAAGTGGAATTTAAAATCAATTCCGCAAATGTTTCCAATCCGGTTTCAATTACAAAACTTTTCCTTGGTTTCTGCGATGGCTTTTCCGCCTTCCACCGGCACAGGATGAACATTTTTAAGCAGGTCTCTCATTTTGGCAATAACCTCGCGGTAACGTGGATCGGCGGCCAGGTTATGCAACTCTTTCGGGTCGGTTTCCTCGTTGTAGAGTTCAGCGCCGGCAATACCAAAATCCCATTCGGTATAGCGCCACAAACGGGTGCGAACGCTGTGGCCCGGTACTTTTCCCCGCTGCACCTGCGTGTAGGCAGCATGTTCCCACTGTGTCTCAGGATTTTTTAGCAGCGGCACCAGACTTTCACCTTCCAGAGCAGCAGGCGGTTGGATTCCCGTCAGATCAGCCAGCGTAGGGTAAATGTCAACCAGTTCAACGGTTTGGCGGCAATACTGTCCGCGGCTTTTTAATCCCGGCACCGCAATAATCATGGGCACTTTTGCCGACTCCTCAAAACAGCTTTGTTTAAACCACAGTCCATGTTCACCCAGATGGTAGCCGTGGTCGCTCCAGAAAACCACGATGGTGCTTTCACTTAGTCCGAGTTTTTCAAGCGCGTCGAGCAGCCGCCCGATTTGAGCATCAACAAACGAAATGGATGCATAATAAGCCAGTTTACATTCCAGCGCCTGGTCTTTGGTAATGCCATTGTATGGCCAGGGATTGGTTGAAGCCAGCGCCGGAGCAGGATACAATTCTTTGGTTGCTTCTGTTATTTCTGGCAGTGTCATGTCTGCAGGATTGTACAGGTCGAAATATTTTTTTGGTGTTATCCATGGCGTGTGCGGGCGATAGAACCCGGCGGCAATAAAAAAAGGTTTGTCTTTGTGCAATTCAAGCAAACGGATGGCTTCGTCGGCTACTTTCCCGTCAGTGTGCTCACGGTCGGCTCCCTTTTTGTCCGATAGGTAGGCCATCGCAGCTCCCAGCCCGCGTCGCTGCGGAGTGTAATTTATTACATCGAGTTCGAGCGAGGTTTTATCCAGGCCTGCGGGGTTAATGCGTTCAGTCCAGGAAACACGGTCGTCGAGACCGTTGGTGCCAATTTCTCCAGGGTTACCGTAGTGGTACATTTTTCCCACACGCGCCACGAAATAACCGCTGTTCATAAACATTTGCGGCAGGGTAACAATATCTGGCAAATCCTGACGGAAATGATAAGTCAAATCGAAAACACGCGTTTTGTCGGGACGCAGACCTGTAAGTATCGACGACCTGCTGGGGCTGCATAACGGAAACTGGCAGTATGCGTTTTCAAAAGCAATTCCGGCAGCAGCCAAACGATCGATAGATGGCGATTTTACAAGTGGGTGGCCAAAACAACCCAGGTCGTTGTTCATGTCGTCAACTGCAATAAAAAGTACATTCATTTTCTTTGGCTGAGCAAAATGCATAGTAGGAATAAGCATGAACAGGGTAAGAAAAAAAGCAATTTCTTTCAATTTATAATTTTTCATTTACCGGTTTTTTTAGAAAGGTTTATATCTGAAAATTTCTCCCCTTAAATTAACCTGATTTTTTATAAGATGATGCGTTTAAGAGTTAATTCTTTGAATTTTTATGCTGGTATGTTGTAAAACCGTTGCACCCGCGGTAGCAGCGCAGCAATCAAAATTAGCAATCCTACTGCAGCGATGATGGTTTGCAGGATAAAATACTCAGCCATCAGTTGCTGAACGATTATCCAGCAATTGGTGATGATTCCGCTGTACAAGGAGAAAGTCCAGCCCCAACAACGGTTTTTGTAGATATTCAGCCTGTTCAGCGTATTGTTTTGGTTTTTTGTAATCAAACCGAAAAGTGCTGCCAATGGGAAAACACCGTTCATCAGCAAAAGCAAAAAACCGGGGATGAAATAGTTGTTAAACGGTGAGTTGTCGAGCCAGCCAGGTTGCATTCCCAATAATGAACCGTCGGGCGCCAGTATTAAACTGATTCCGCCATAAAAAGCGTTGATTGCCAGCAGCACCAGCAGTACGATTAAAATCCAGGTTTCAAAAGGTCGTTTCATAAATGTCAGGTCAAAGTTTAATGTTTAACGTTTCGGGTTAAGGGTCAATCCCCCTTTATCTCCCTTTTCCAAGGGGGGACGAGCAAGCAACCACTTTCGTTTTTCAAATTCCAGTATCAAGTATCCAAAATCGAGTATCTTAACAATTCATTCAAGCATTCATGCATTATAGCATTCACGCATTGTTGGAGCCATCCACCCACTTTTTAAAATCGACCACTTTGTCGAGGCTCACAAAAACGCCTTCGGGAACCGGAGGATTGAGTTCGAGTTTCAGGCGGCTTTTCGGGAAGATGTGAATGTTTACAATCGACTGCAGGCTGACTATGTATTGCCGATTAACACGGAAAAACTTTTTCGGGTCGATTTCGGCCATCAGGTTATCGAGACTGATGTCGAGCGAAAATTGTCCTTTTTGCTGCATGGCCACAAACGTGATTCCGCTGTTGGAGAAAAAGTAGGCGATGTCTTTCACATCGATGCTTTTCAGTTTCTGACCCACCACCACCGAAAACCGTTCGCGGTAACTTTTTTCGCTGCCTTTCATCAGGCTGAACAGTTCCTGGATGTCAACCATTTGCTTTTTTTCGCCCCAGTCGCGAAACTTGGTAATGGCTTTGGCAAGGTCATCCTGAATGATGGGTTTCAAAAGGTAGTCGATGCTTTTCAGTTTAAAGGCTTTTATGGCGTACTCGTCGAACGCCGTAGTAAAAATGATGGGCGAGTTGACTTTTACCTGGTCGAAAATGGAAAAACTCAGCCCGTCTTCCAAATGAATGTCGAGGAAAATCAGGTCGGGGTGCGGATTGTTGCGGAACCATTCCACCGATTCTTTAACTGATTCGAGTCGTGCAACGATTTCGATGGAACTGTCGGTTTCGAGAATCATTTTTTCGAGCCGTCTGGCGGCCAGTTGTTCGTCTTCAATGATGATGGTTTTCATATAGATTAATTATTTATTATCAAAAATATCGCTGAAAAAGCCGGCGCCGATGGGTTTCCGGTAATCTTTTCCAGATTTCAGGTATTTTTCGAGCATGGCATTCAGTTCGGTTTTAACGATGGGTTTGTGCAGGAAATCGATTCCTTTTGTTACAAACGCTTTGATGGCCAGCTCATCGGTGGCGGTGGTGAAAACGATGGGAGAGGAGACACTCACTTTTTCGAAAATGGCAAAACTGAGGTTGTCTTCGAGGTGGATATCGAGGAAAATCAGGTCGGGCTCGGGATTTTCCCTGAACCATTCCACCG
>DATITY010000165.1:0-10497 GCA_035467235.1 Draconibacterium sp.
ACAACAGGTTCAGAATTTTAAAGTGATTTCAGGTCTTGATTCAACTTATACCAACGGCGTTTTTTCATTGAATATCGATGTATTAAACCTCGGCGAAAATGCTGCCAATACAGTAGTTGAAGCAGTTCTGAATGATGGAGGAAATGCAATTCAGACTTACTCAAAATCGATTACTGCCGGTAAAACTAGTGTGGTTTTCGAAGCAAATATTCCAAACGTAAAACAATGGTCAGCCGAAATTCCGAATTTGTATGAACTCGTCATCACAGTGAAAAACGGTGAAAATGTGGTAGAAGTAATTCGTCAGGACGTGGGTTTCCGAACTTCAGAAATTAAAAACGGAAATCTGTTGATTAACGGAAAATATGTTTACCTGAAAGGCGCAAATATTCACGAACACCACGAAAAAAACGGACACTACCAGGATAAGGAAACCATGCTGCTCGACATCAAAACCATGAAAGCGCACAACCTCAATGCAGTCCGCACATCACACTATCCGCAGCCCGAATTGTGGTACGAACTCTGCAACAAATATGGACTTTATCTTATCGACGAAGCCAATGTTGAATCGCACGGAATGGGCTATGGAAAAGAGTCGCTGGCAAAAGATACAACGTGGATGGAAGCTCATCTTTACCGCACGCGAAATATGTGGGAACGCGACAAAAACCAACCTTCAATTATTATCTGGTCGCTCGGAAATGAAGCCGGCAACGGTGTGAATTTTCATGCCACTTATGATTATCTGAAATCGGTTGATACGACCCGCCCTGTTCAGTACGAAGGAGCAAGACTCGATACAAATACAGATATTTTCTGCCCGATGTACATGAGAATCGGGGGTATGGAAGAATATGCCAAATCAAATCCCCCGCGTCCGCTCATTCAGTGCGAATACGCGCATGCTATGGGAAACAGTGTTGGCAATTTTCAGGATTACTGGGATGTGATTGAAAAATACCCGGCATTGCAGGGTGGATTTATTTGGGACTGGGTTGACCAGGGCTTACTGGCTACCGACTCAGCCGGTGTAAATTACTGGAAATATGGTGGCGATTTTGGCCCCGACACAGTTCCGTCTGACGGAAATTTTTGCTGTAACGGTCTTGTCAGCCCCGACCGCTCTGTAAAACCGCATCTTCTGGAAGTGAAAAAAGTGTACCAGTACATTGGATTTAATCCTGTCGATTTGAAAAAAGGAACCATCGAAATCAAAAATAAATATGCTTTCCTGAACCTTTCAGCTTTTGATTTTAGTTGGGAAATTATTGGTGACGGACTAGTGGTGAAAAATGGTGCTTTCAGTGATATCAATCTCGAACCTGGCCAGACTGCAACCGTAACTTTCGACAATAAATTCGAGCCGGCTGCGGGAGTTGAATATTTTCTGACAGTAAAAGCAAAACTTAAAAACAACTGGAGTTTGCTCGAAGTCGGGACTGAACTGGCTGCCGAACAGTTTGCACTGCCTGTTTTTGTGCCTGCACCCAAAGTCAACAAAGCTGATTTTGCTGCTGTAAACGTGCAGGACAGCAATAATTCCGTCACCATTTCGGGCGATGGTTTTGCTGTTGCTTTTGACAAAAAAGCCGGTGTGATGACAAGCTTCAAAAAAGGCGATGATGAACTGCTGAAAAGTGGTCCGGTGCCAAACTTCTGGAGAGCTCCAACAGATAACGATTTTGGGAACAACCTGCACAAACGCAGCCGTGTTTGGCGCACTGCCGGCGAAACCCGCAAAGTGTCCGGTGTTGCTGTGGCTCAAAAAGCTAAAAATTCAGCCGAAGTGGTATTTAAATTCGACTTGGTTAACGACAGCAACCAGGTAATTGCCAATTACCAGTCGGTTTATACAGTTTATGGTTCGGGCGATGTTGTGGTTGATAACAGTTTTAAAATGACTAAAGACAACCTGCCCGAAATCGTGCGTATGGGTATGAACCTCGAAATGCCGCGCAGTTACGACCAGTTTACTTATCTGGGCCGCGGTCCGCAGGAAAGCTATTGGGACCGTAAAACCGCCGCTTTTGTGGGATTGTACAAACAAACTGTTGCCGACCAATACTGGCCTTACGTTCGCCCGCAGGAAAACGGCAACAAAACCGACGTTCGCTGGGTGGCCATTACCGATGCGGCGGGTAACGGACTCTTCTTCGAAGGTTTGCCGCTGCTCGAAGTGAGTGCTCACCACAATTTACAGGTCGATTTTGAATCGATGGAACGCACCGATGGCCGTCAGCGTGAGGGAGAAACTGTGGTTAACAGGCATATTAACGATGTAAAACCCCGCGACCTCACCTCGGTGAACATCGATTACAAACAGATGGGTGTTGGCGGCGACGACAGTTGGGGCGCTCGCACTCACGACCAGTATCGTCTCACCGATAAAGAGTACAAATATTCATTCAGGATGAAAGCGATTGCCGCCGGAGAAAAACCGGAAGAATTGGCAAAACTGAAATTGTAAAATTCATATTGACTGCAGAGACGTGGAGACGTAGAGTTTTTCTTTGCGACTTCGTGTCTTTGCGGTTTTTAGTATCTTTAATCCAAATTCTAAACCAAAAAAGATGAAATCATTATTGCTGATTACGGCATTTTCCCTGATTATCGTTGCCTGTACCGTAAAAAATCCAGCCAATTTTGATTTGAAAAATATTCAGGAGAAAAATACTGAAATCAGTGCAATTCAAAATGAGGTTTTAAAAGTTATGCCAACCTCAGATAACCAAAGTCTCACGATTTGGGAAGGAAACGACCCCGAACTCTGGAAAAATGCAAATTACCTGGTTTGCGAAATCTGGCACGATAACGATTTCAGTGGTATTTTGAATGTTGAATTTTACCGTAATGAAAAAGGAGCCGACAGCATTGTTACGCAAAGCGGTTCGGTTGCAGGAGATGCAAAACAAACTCCGCGCATGGCTGCCAAAATCGGTGTTCTGCCAAAACTCAAAACCAAAGTAATTTTTCCGCTGGAACATTTGAATGCACAGGAGATTTTTATGCCCCGTTTTCCGCGTCAGTTAAAGGGAACTGTACTTGGCAACCGCATGAAACCTGAAGAAACCTCGAAAGTGGTCATCCGTTTTGGCCCATTTCAGGAGCCCCGTTTTACACCAGTATTTGAAATTACCGCAGTTTATTTAACCAAAGATTTACCCGAACCATTTCCGCCGGTGGAAGAAAAAGTGGTGGATAAACTCGGACAGTGGACTGTAAAAGATTGGCCCGGGAAAACAAAAGATGAAACTGAATTAAAAACGCTGCTGGAAAGCCAGTTGGCTGCAGCGCAAACTTCTGCGTTTCCGGATAACTGGAGTAAATATGGTGGATGGAAAGCCAAAAAGTTCGAAGCCACAGGTTTTTTCCGTACACACAACGACGGAACCCGCTGGTGGCTGGTTGATCCGGATGGTTTCGCTTTTGTTTCGGTGGGTATCGACTGTATCCGCAACAATGCTTCGGGCGTTATTTCGGGTCAGGAAGACCTTTTTGAGTGGCTGCCCGACTCGGCCGATGTGGTTTATAAAAATGGTTATTCCGACAGGGGGAATTATTTGAGCGCCGATTTTTACCAGTTTAATATGATGCGCGTTTTTGGCGAAAGCTGGCGCGAAAAATGGGAAACCATCACATCGGGGCAAATCCGCGAGTTTGCTGTGAATACCATCGGCAACTGGTCGGATATTGATTATGCGCGAAAAGCTCAGATTCCCTATGTTTTGCCGCTTTCAAGATTTCCTTCAACCGAAGTAAAACTGTTCCGCGATTTTCCGGATGTGTTTGCCGCTGAATATGCCGAAAATGCAAAGAAATTTGCTCAGCAACTCAACGATTTTAAAGACGACCGTTACCTGATTGGCTATTTTCTGCGCAACGAACCCACCTGGGCTTTTGGCGCCAACGACGTGGCTTTTGAGATGTTTGCAACCAATCAAATTTCGGAATCGAAAAAAGAATTTGCCCGCTGGCTGGCAGAAAAATATGGTTCGATTGACGAATTCAACAAAAACTGGAACCTTAATCTTGCAGGTTTCGAAGAGTTTGCTAAACAGGTTTTTGAGGAATACCCATCGGAAATTGCCAAAGCTGACTTTTGGATATTCTCCGAAATACTGGTGGCAAAATACGTGAATGTGCCGTGTGATGAAGTTGAAAAGGTCGATCCGAATCACCTGAACCTGGGGATGCGTTACGCGTGGATGAGTTCAGATTTACTTTACAAAGCCGGCGAGCGTTTCGATGTATTTTCGATTAACGGCTACGGAAATCCCGGTCCGCCCGAAACCGCAGAAATTGCCCGAATTAGCGGAAAACCTGTTATGATTGGCGAATTTCACCACGGCGCCACCGACCGCGGATTGCCGGCCACAGGAATTCAGGGTGCGCTTTCACAAGCTGACCGAGGGAAAGCTTACCGTTATTATGTGGAACAGGGTCTGGCACGGCCCGAACTCATAGGGATGCATTATTTTCAGTGGCTCGACCAGCCGGTTTTCGGGCGTTTCGATGGCGAAAATTACAACATCGGTTTTATGGACATTTGCAACCGGCCTTACAAGGAACTGGTTGAAGCGGCAAAACAAACCCACCTGAAAATTTACGAAGTAGCCACCGGTAAAGAAAAACCGTTTGATGAGGTGATTGAAAAAATTCCTTCGATACATTACTGATAAGTTTGACATTTACAATCTTTTCATTTCAGGGATTTTAATAAAGTTGTGTTTTTGTTTTCTGTGATTTGAATGTAACTTTGCAAAAATTTAGAAAATATGGAGTTTCAAAATTTTTGGTACCTGTTAATACTTTTCGTAATGGCAGGAGTAACGATGTTTTTTATAATTAAGAAAACAATCGTTTTTTTTATGGAACTGAAATATATGTTGCCGGCAATCATTTTTTCTGGTGCTATTTTTATCCTGTTAAACATCCGTTTTTTAGAATCTGGAATTATCAATTATAATTTAAATTACCTGGTGGGTAAAAATTTCTTCAGTCTGCCCATCGAAGAGTGGCTGTTTTTGCTGATAATGTCACTTTTCTCTTTTTCGGTTTATATATTGGTCGCTGTTAAATTCGACAATTTTGAAAAACCCGCTCTTTTTATGGCAATCAGTATCATTTTACTTTTGGGTTTCGGTCTGATTGCATGGTTTTCACGTCAAAAGGTGGTGCCTTTTTTTAATTTCTTCCTGTTAACAATCTATTTCGGGTACACCATTTTTCGCAACCGTTTTAAACAACATTTCGCTAAATTCTACATTTCCTATATCATTGTTGTAATTCCGTTTTTTTTGATAAAAGGAATTTTAAATACCTTACCAATTGTATTTTACAATACCGAACACACCCTTGGTATTCGTTTAATCAGCGTACCAGTTGAAGAATTTGGATACTTGTTTCTTTTAATGTTGATTAATATTACCATTTTCGAGTATCTGCGTGGTCATCGTTTTTTTTAAAGTCAATTCACAAAAAATAAATGCATGAAACTTTTATATAAAACCGGAATATTTTTCTATTCCATAATCATTCATCTTTTTGCTGGTTTTAATGAAAAAGCAAGATTTTTTGTAAATGGCAGAAAAAACTGGGAAGAAATCCTGAAACAAAAGATTGATAAAAAGGCCAAAAACGTTTGGTTTCATTGTTCTTCGCTTGGCGAATTTGAGCAGGGGCGGCCGGTAATTGAGGAACTGAAACAGCAATTTCCGGAATATAAAATTGTGCTTACCTTTTTTTCGCCATCGGGCTACGAAATACGCAAAAACTATCCGCTGGCCGACGTGGTTGTATATCTGCCGATGGATACAAAACGTAATGCGAACACCTTTTTAAATATTGTGAAACCTGAAAAAGTATTTTTTGTAAAATACGAATTCTGGTATTTCTATATTACAGAGTTACGAAAAAGGAATATTCCTCTTTTCATTATTTCTGCCATATTTCGCGAAAACCAGCAATTTTTTAAAAACACACCCTGGGGAAAATGGTACCGTAAAATGCTTTTTATGATTGAACATCTGTTTGTGCAAAACGAAAAATCGGGTGAATTGTTGAAATCTGTCGGAATTTCGAATTTCACTGTTTCGGGCGATACCCGTTTTGATAGGGTTGCAGCCATTGCAAATAGTGCAAAAGAAATTCCAATTGTTGAAAAGTTCAAGGGCAATTCGATGTTAATAATTGCCGGTAGCACCTGGAAGCCTGATGAAGAGCTGCTTGCAGCGTTTATTAACCAAAGCGGTTTAAAGTTCATAATTGCACCGCACGAAGTTTCTGAATCAAATATTAACAGAATTCATCAATTGTTGAAAAAACCGGCCATTTCGATTAGTAAAGTCACCGAAGCGGAAATCGACCGGTTTCAGGTGTTGATAATTGATTCTGTGGGTTTGCTTTCATCACTTTATCGTTACGGAAACATTGCATACATCGGAGGTGGCTTTGGAGTAGGCATTCACAATATACTTGAAGCTGCCACTTTTGGTTTGCCCGTAATTTTTGGTCCGAACTATAAAAGGTTTAAAGAAGCAGTAGATTTAACTTTTGAAGGTGGCGCTTATTCAATTTCAAATTCTGACGAACTTCGGAATACATTGAACAGCCTCATAAACGACAAAAAAGAACATGAAAAAGCAACTGAAATTTGTAAAAATTATGTAATAAAAAATGTGGGATCAACTAAAGTTATCATAAAAAAAGTTTTCAACATTTAGCCTTTTTTGGATTCAAATTTGATCTCGTTTTTTGACCTGAAAAATGGGCCAAACAAACTGAAAATCTGAACGTAAAAATAATTTATTCTACAAATCAAGTTTTTTGTTTTTGTCAACAATTCATAGATATTAAAAGCCTAAAACACATATTATCAGCACACTAACACATAAAAGTTGATAACTTTTGATTTTTTTTTCAAAAAAAATGCACCAAATTTTAGATTGTGTTTTATCTTGCGGTACACAAAATCAGAGTGACGGAGAAGCAAAATTCCCCATTATTTTTACTATTAATTTTTAAAATTTAACTTAACAAAATGGCACTAGGCGAGGTATCTGAAAAAGTTGCAATTGGCAAAAAGATTTACAATCAGGACGAAGCAATACAGGCTTCATTAAAGTACTTCAAAGGAGATGATTTGGCAGCGCGGGTTTGGGTCAATAAATATGCCCTGAAAGACTCTTTTGGGAATATTTTTGAAAAAAGCCCCGATGACATGCATCGAAGACTGGCAAAAGAAATTGCCCGAATTGAACAACGCTATCCAAATCCCCTGACCGAAGAAGAAATTTACGGTGTATTAAAAGATTTCAAGTACATTGTTCCGCAGGGTGGTCCAATGACAGGTATCGGGAACGATTATCAGATTGCTTCACTGTCGAACTGTTTTGTGGTTGGTAACGATGGTAATTCTGATTCATATGGCGGAATTATGAAAATCGACCAGGAACAGGTTCAGTTGATGAAACGCCGCGGTGGAGTTGGTCATGATTTGTCGCACATTCGCCCCAAAGGATCGCCTGTAAAAAACTCAGCGCTTACATCAACCGGTATCGTGCCTTTTATGGAGCGCTATTCCAACTCTACGCGCGAAGTTGCACAAGACGGAAGACGCGGTGCGTTGATGTTGTCTGTTTCAATTAAACATCCCGATTCAGAAAATTTTATTGATGCAAAACTCGAACAGGGGAAAGTAACCGGGGCGAACGTTTCAGTTAAAATGCAGGATGATTTTATGAGGGCTGTTGAATCAGGAGTTCCTTATATTCAGCAGTATCCAATCGATTCGAAAAATCCGATTTACGAAAAGGAAATTAATGCCGGCGATTTATGGTCCAAGATTGTAAAAAATGCATGGAAATCGGCAGAGCCCGGGATTTTATTCTGGGATAACATCATTAAAGAATCGATACCCGATTGTTACGCCGATCTTGGATACCGCACGGTTTCAACAAATCCGTGTGGCGAAATTCCTTTGTGCCCTTACGATAGCTGCCGTCTTTTGGCAATTAACCTTTATTCTTATGTCGAACATCCTTTTACAAAACAGGCAAAATTCAATTTCGATTTGTTTAAAGAGCACGTTCATTATGCTCAAAGAATAATGGATGACATTATTGATTTGGAACTGGAAAAAATTGATGCAATTCTGGAAAAAGTAAATGCAGATCCGGAAGACGAACACATAAAATTTACTGAGAAAAATTTGTGGGAGAATATTAAACGTAAAGCAAATGAAGGTCGCCGCACCGGAATCGGCATTACCGCTGAAGGTGACATGCTGGCAGCGCTTGGATTGCGTTACGGAAGCGAAATAGCAACTGATTTTTCTGAGGAAATACACAAAACCACTGCACTTGAAGCTTACCGTTCATCGGTTTACCTGGCAAAAGATCGCGGTCCGTTTACAATTTACAACGCAGAAAGGGAAAAAAATAACCCGATGATTAACCGCATTAAAAATGCCGATCCGGTTTTGTATGAAAAAATGGTAAAATACGGTCGCAGGAATATTGCGTTATTAACAATCGCTCCAACCGGAACAACAAGTTTAATGACCCAGACTACTTCGGGAATTGAACCCGTATTTTTACCGGTTTACAAGAGACGCAGAAAAGTAAATCCGGGAGATAAAGATGTAAGGATTGATTTTACTGACGAAAGTGGCGACACCTGGGAAGAGTACATTGTATTCCACCATAAATTCAGAACCTGGATGGAGGTAAACGGATATGAAACCAATCGCGATTATTCGCAGGAAGAATTAAACGAGTTGGTTAAAGTATCACCTTATTACAAAGCAACGTCAAACGATGTTGACTGGCTGGCAAAAGTGCGGATGCAGGGAAGAATTCAGAAATGGGTTGATCATTCAATCAGTGTTACAATCAATCTTCCGGCAGATGCAAAGGAAGAACTGGTAGGCGAACTTTTCTTTGAAGCATGGAAATCAGGATGCAAGGGAGTTACAGTTTATCGTGATGGTTCGCGCTCAGGAGTACTAATTTCAAATGACGATAAAGAAAAGAAGAAAAGCAGTGGATTTCCAACCAAACGTCCCGAAAAACTGGAAGCCGAAGTGGTACGTTTTCAGAATAATAAAGATAAATGGATTGCTTTTGTAGGTTTGCTTGACAACCGGCCTTATGAAATTTTCACAGGTTTTTCCGACGATGAAGATGGTATTTTACTGCCACGTTCAATAACAAAAGGGTACATAATAAAAAGCAGGGAAGACGAAGAAACTTCGAGGTACGATTTTCAATACATCAATTCGCGCGGTTATAAAACCACCATTGAAGGACTTTCGCACAAATTTAACCCGGTTTACTGGAACTACGCCAAGTTGATATCGGGCACATTGCGTCACGGAATGCCTATTCATAAAGTAGTTGATTTGGTTACCAGTCTGCAACTTGACAATGAAACTATTAATTCGTGGAAAGCAGGAGTTGCGCGGGCACTGAAAAAATACATTCCTGATGGAACGCTTGCCGAAGATGCAAAATGCGGTGAATGTGGTTCTGATGAGGTAATTTATCAGGAAGGCTGCCTCACCTGCATATCTTGTGGTTCGTCGAAATGTGGATGAAAAGCAAACAAAAAATATTTATAAACCAGAACTGGCAACGGTTCTGGTTTTTTTGCAAAAAAAAGCACCACTAAATGCGGTGCCATCTTAATATTTTAAAAAATCAATTAAGCTTCAACCATTTTTTGATAATCAGAAGCAGAAAGAAGTTCGTCAAGTTCTGTTGGATCGGCCATATTTACTTTAATCATCCAGCCGGTTTTGTACGGATCCTTGTTAACCAACTCAGGTTCATCTGCAAGCGCCGGGTTAACTTCAATAACTTCACCACCAATAGGCATAAATAAATCGGATACAGTTTTAACGGCTTCAACAGTACCAAAAGTATCGCCTTTTCCAAGGTGTTCTCCTTCGGTTTCAATCTCAACAAAAACCACATCGCCCAACTCGCCCTGAGCAAAATCTGTTATCCCGATAATAGCTACATCACCTTCTACGCGAACCCACTCGTGATCTTGCGTATATTTTAATTCGGCTGGTATTTTCATATGAAAAATTATTTAAGTTTTGCTCAAAAATAATACTTTTTACTGAAAGAAACAGCCATAAAAATCAACCATTTCACAATTATTTTATATTATTTGTCATGTTTACCCCAAAAAAAATGTATCACATTTTGTATCATTGCAAAAATAAATAACTTATGTTTTCCGAAAAGGCAGATAATATTAAATCACTCAAAACAGTCGCACAAAACTTAATAAGCCAATTCCCTGAACACCGTATTTTTGCAATTTGCGGAAAAATGGGCGCCGGAAAAACCACTTTCATTCAGTCGGTTTGCAAAGTGCTGGGATCTGGCGATAATGTTACAAGTCCTACTTTTGCGCTTATCAACGAATATAAAACCAGCAAACAGCAATCAATTTTTCATTTCGATTTTTACCGGATCAACGATA
>DATITY010000166.1:0-1563 GCA_035467235.1 Draconibacterium sp.
GTGGGGTGGCGAAAAAGATGGCAACGGCGTTCAATTTATTGGAACCGATGGAAAAATTGAAGTAAGTCGCGATTTCCTGCGTACTTTCCCAAATGATAAACTGGCAAAAACCGATATCAAAGAAACCGATAAACGTGTTTACGTCAGTGACAACCATTATCAGGACTGGATAAATGCAATTAAAAAACGGAGCAAACCAATTTCTGATGTTGAAGTTGGACACCGTACCGCTTCAGTTTGTAACATTACCAATATTGCTTACGAATTGCAGCGTCCACTTTTGTGGGATCCAAAAGCTGAAAAATTTACTGGCGACGATTGGGCAAACATGATGCTTTCGCGCCCTATTCGTGGTAAATGGGATTTTACAAATTATTAAAACGCTGATTCATCGCCCGACTTCGGTTCGGGTGATGAATAACAAACCTGATAAATCGTCACCCGACTCAGAATCGGGTGACGATTGTTTTTAAAGGCATGAAAGAAACATTACATAAAATCTGGGATTATTTGCTGGATGCAGGAATTGCAACCCTCACACAGCTTTTGGTGCTGCTCGGTCCGCTGTTAATTCTGGCTTTGATAATGAATTTAATCGCCCGAAAAAACGAAACCCTGAGTTACAAAGTACTGGGCCAAAAAACTTACCTTTATGTTTTTGGCTGGTTGGGAACTTCAGTCCACGAACTGGGACATGCCATTTTTGCCATCATTTTTGCCCACAAAGTTTCTGAAATAAAACTTTTTACACCCACTTCCGGAAAATCGCTGGGGCAGGTGAAACACAGCTATACCAAAGGAAATCCATACCAGACAATGGGGAATTTTTTTATCGGGCTAGGCCCAATTCTGCTTGGAACGCTGCTGCTTTTTGCTGTTACCTGGTTTCTTTTCGATCTGAATATTTTCAGTATTGCCGAAAAATATGAAGTAGTTTTTAGCTCCGGACTTTTTAAAAGTTTCGATGCTGCAAAACACGCGGTTACAAATATTGGAAAAGGAGTTTGGCATTGTTTCGATCAGATTTTGACCGGGCCAAAAACCAACTGGTGGAAGTTAGCACTGTTCTTTTATTTGTTCTATTCAATCGGAAGCTCAATTACATTAAGCGGTTCAGATATAAAAGGTTCTTTCAGGGGTTTTGTGTATTTTCTTGTTGTTCTTTTTTTATTCAATTTATGCACAATTTGGATTGGCAGTTTTACTACCGATTTTTTCAGACAAATAAATCAGTATTTATCGGGATTTTACTTTCTGATTATTCTCAGCATGGGCTTAAACGTCATTTTTATTGCCTTACTTGGAATCATAAATTTACTTCTGTCGATGTTACCTAATCAAAAGTCTTCCCGTAAAACGAAAAAATGAGACAGAGAAAATTTATCGTTGAATTTCAATAAAACTTACCAAATGATTTCACTTGAAAATTTCATAAAAGGAATTCCAAAAGCAGAACTTCATTTACACATTGAAGGATCTTTCGAGCCGGAACTGATGTTTGAAATGGCAAAACGAAATAACATTTCGCTAAAATATCAGTCGGTTGAAGAACTTAAAAAAGCA
>DATITY010000167.1:0-17374 GCA_035467235.1 Draconibacterium sp.
TCTAGGCCTTCCACCCATGAATGTAATGGATGCAACTGCCAGCCCGATGTTCGGGTGTTTTTCTAATAAAATAAATGAAACACCATACAGTTCAGTTCCCAATGAAATTCCACTGGATGAGATGAACCCGGAATTATCGCAACAAAAAGGGATGGCCCTGCATTACGCGAAAAAAAGCATGGAACCCCAATTCGACAAAATCGATGCCGGCGATGATGAACTTTTTAACCACATCATCTGGTTTGCCATGAAAGGAAAAGAATCGTACCCGGCAAAATACAGTGGTGAAGAAGAGGAGGAGGAATAGCTTTCACCGACAAAAAAATAAAGATTTTTCCATCGTAATGACAATTTTAATAAAGAATTTGTCATCGTAGCGACAAAATTAATATTAAATTTGTCACTGTAAATTATTATTAGTAGATATTATGGCTATTATACATCGCAAATTACAGGACAGAATTGATAGTCGGATTCAGTCAGGAAAAGTTATTGTTATTGCAGGGGCACGAAGAACCGGGAAAACGGTATTGCTCAAAGAAATCATGAAAAGCTTCGATGGAGCATATCTTTATCTGAATGGAGAAGATTATACAACTGAACTGATACTTCAAAACAAAGGAATTGAAGAATATAAAAACCTGATTGGAAATAGTAAATACCTGGTAATCGACGAAGCCCAAAAGATTGAAAACATCGGGCAAATATTGAAGCTGATGATTGATGAAATTGAAGGATTGCATATTATTATCACAGGTTCATCGGCTTTCGATTTATCCAACAATACAGGAGAACCTTTAACCGGCAGGAAATATACATTTCAGCTACATCCGGTTGCACAATGCGAACTTATGGTTTATGAAAATCCAATAGAAACAGAATCGCTTCTCGAAAACAGGTTAATCTATGGAAGTTATCCTGAAATCCTATCCTTCAGTGACAACCAGCAAAAATCGGACTACCTGACAGAGCTAATCAATTCGTACCTGTTAAAAGATATTCTGACGCTCGACAGTATTAAAAATTCGGCAAAATTGGTTAATATCCTGCGTTTACTGGCTTTTCAAGTGGGTAACGTAGTTTCAGTAAACGAGCTGGCGCAGAATGTTGGATTAAACAAACTTACGGTTGAACGCTACCTCGACCTGCTTACCAAGGTTTTTGTGATTTACCGCATTGAGGGGTACAGCAGAAACCTTCGGAAAGAAATCTCGAAATCGCCCCGCTATTATTTCTGGGATAATGGAATCAGAAATACTTTGGTTGCGAATTTTAATCCCCTTGTACTCCGTAACGATGTGGGGCAATTATGGGAGAACTATGTTATTTCTGAACGTATTAAATTACAGCATTACCAGGGTTGGCTTTCGAATAATTATTTCTGGCGAACTTACGATCAGCAGGAAATTGATTGGATTGAAGAACGTGACGGAAACCTGTTTGCATTCGAAATGAAATACCAAAAGAAAAATATGAAAGCACCGGGAGCATGGACCAGCAACTATCCCGGTGCTTCGTTTGACGTGATTTCAAGAGAAAACTATGTACAGTTTATTACGCAAAAAGAATAACCGGAGGATTAGCAATCTCAGAAAACAAATTAATAGAAACACAGTGGAAAGATGAGGAGGACGGAAATTAATTCTTAGATTCCTTCAAAAACTCATCAATTTCAATCCGGGTTGGCGCCGAAGGCTGCGCACCAATTCTTGTAACCGAAATTGCGGCTGCGGCGCTGGCAAACTGTAAAGCATCTTTCAATGATTTCCCTTCAACCAGTGCAACCGCAAAAGCGCCGCAAAAAGTATCGCCGGCAGCAGTGGTATCAACTGCTTCAACTTTAAAAGCCGGGACACTCACTTTTTCAGTTTCGGTAACTACAAAAGCGCCTTTAGAACCCAGCGTGATAATTACTTTTTCAACACCGCTGTCAACCAGTTTTTGCGAGGCCTTTTCTGCATCCGATTCATTTTCAATCGGAATGCCAGCCAGAAATCCGGCTTCAACCTCGTTTAAAACCAGGATATTTATTTTCGGGATGTATGACAAATCAAAAGCACTGGCAGGGGCACAATTCCAAAGCACTGGAATATTTTTACGATTTGCATAATCAATTACATATTTGACGGTTTCTTCCGGAATTTCGTATTGCATTACAATCATCGCCGCATCGTTAAAAACAGGAGAAGCAACATCTATTTTTTCAGGTAAAAGAAGGTTATTTGCTTCAGATGCCACTGAAATAATATTTTCGCCCGAATCGTCAACCATAATTAATGCATGTCCGCTTGCCACTCCTTTTTCCTGAAAAACAAAAGAGGTATCGATTCCATCCTTTTTATAGTTCTGAACCATTTGCGGAGTGTAGGCATCTTCCCCAACGCAACTTACAAAAGTCACATTCCCGCCTGCACGGGCAGCAGCTACTGCCTGATTGGCGCCTTTTCCGCCATACACCTGCATAAATTTTGCGCCTGTAACCGTTTCACCTTTTTCGGGCAGGTGGTGCATTTTCATTATTAAATCGACATTTGAACTGCCAACGACCACTATTTTATTTTTCATAGATTTTTAGATTTAAGTAGTGAGTATTGAGAAAAGTATCAAGATAAACAGTATCAAGTATCAAGAATTTCGGAAACCAGTGAGTAATGACCAGTGATCTCTCTTTTACACTTTTTATTTTGCTCCGCTTGCCAGAATAATCAGTGCCAATCCTGCAATAAAACTTGCAAACATGATTACCAATAAGTTTGATGTTCCTTTTGGTGCATTCCTGAATTCTTTCCAAACAAACACTCCCCAGATAGCAGCAACAAGAGTTGCGCCCTGGCCTAATCCATAAGAAATTGCGTAACCGGCAACATCTCCTGCCATGATACTCAGCATCATCCCCAGACTCCAAATCACTCCTCCAAGAATACCTACTAAATGAAGTTTTGCCGTTCCCTGGGTTAAATACATTTTATAGCTGACCGGCGCTCCGGAAACAGGTTTTTTCATGAAATAAAAATTAAACAGAAAATTTGAAATAAATATTCCGATTGCAAATACAAACACCGCTGCATAAGGAGTAAATGTTCCCTGAACAATATTCACTAAATCAGGAGACATAGAGTCGGCAACGAAACGATAAAAGAATGACATTAACAAACCGGCAACCAGCGATAAAATAATTCCTTTTGTTGATTTGCTTCCCTGAGATACTTTCTTATATGCCAGCGCATTAATAATTATAGCCATTGTTACAAGTCCAACGCCTGAAAACAAATACAGTGTATTGTAATCCTCTGGATTTGGCAGATAATTATTAAAAACACCTAAAACCAAAGCTAATCCAATTCCTATTGGAAATGCAATTGCCATACCGGCAATTTCGATGGCTGCCACCAACAGTAAATTTGCCACGTTAAAAATAACCCCACCCAAAAGAGCATATAAAATCGCTTTTGGCGCAGCGTTTAGCAAGTTAGGAATAAATGCCTGTCCGCCAGAACCACTGCTTCCCAAAGTAAGTCCAAAAACAACCGATAAAAGAATGACTCCCAATGTATAGTCCCAGTAAAATAAGGGAAAACTCCACTCTTTGGATGCTAATTTTTGAGTGTTGGCCCACGAGCCCCAGCATAGCATTGTAACCACGCAAAGTAAAACAGCAACAGAATAAGAATCGACGATGTACATTTTAGTTCAAAGTTTAAAGTTTAAAGTTCAAAGTTTTTGTTACTAATCATTTTGAGAACGTCATTCCGAATTCATTTCGGAATCTTCAAAGTTCTAAAAGATGCTGAAATAAATTCAGCATGACGTTCGAATTGCGTTTGCCATAAATAATTATTCTTTATCAAACCGTTTTTTCGCGTCTTCCAGAATGGCGACTGTTGCCGTTGCCCCGCAACGTGTGCAACCGGCTTTTTGCACTGCCAGCAAACCATCCAAAGAACGCACACCGCCGGCTGCTTTTACTTTTACACCGGGTCCGACGCTTTTTTTCATCAACTCCAGATTTGGAATTGTAGCGCCTTCGTAAGAATATTTTCCATCGCTGCCTTTCACAAATCCAAACCCGGTGGAAGTTTTCACATAATCGGCGCCAACCTTTGTACAAATCCGGCACAATTTAATAATATCTTCCTTTTTTGTGACATAATCGGTTTCAAAAATCACTTTTACAACAGCCCCGTTTTCGTGGCATTTTTGGGTTACTGCACCAATTTCTTTTTCAATGTAGTCCCAATCGCCCTGCAAGGCTTTGCCAATATTGATAACCATATCAATTTCTACAGCGCCGTCGTTACATGCCACTTCAGTTTCGAAAACCTTTACTTCGATGGCAGAATTCCCGGCAGGAAAACCAATAACACAGCCCACCAATACATTAGTTCCTTTCAACATTTCAACAGCCTGCTTTACAGCGTAGGGTTTTACACAAACAGAAGCTACATCGTACTTTGCAGCCACTTCGCACTCACGTCGCAAATCTTCATCGGTCATGGTTGGATGAAGAATGGAGTGGTCGATCATTTTCGCGAGTTCTTTTACTTTGTTCATATCTCTTTTTTCGATTTTTATTCTTTATTGTTTTTGCATATCGGCCTTTAATTTCATGCCTTTCACCGTAATTCTGTAACGCTGTTTTGGGCTGTTGGGAGTTTCAGGAATGGTCATTTCTATCCATTTGTTATCCAACGCCGGTTTTAAATAATTATACATAAATGATGGCCTGTGTTTTAATTCCAGCTTTTCCATTAAATCTATCAATGAAAAAGGTGATTCCTCCATTACCAGGATTAACCTGTTTACTTGTTCGGTAGCTTGTTCGGTAGCTTGTTCGGTAGCTTGTTCGGTTTTTTGTGATTTTCTCCAAAGAATAACTTTAAATGATTCTTCCTGATAAAATTCAGGTTCGGCTAATCCGGCTTCCATACATCGCTTTATCATGTCGGGGATTCCTGTACCCAGTCTTTCAATATAACCTGCAAGATAAAGAGGTTCAGCAAGTAACGGATTGGGAGGAAACGAGCCGTGTGGTTTTTTTAATTTGGCAATTGAAAGCTGGTAGGGTAACCGGCCGGGATTCCAAACTTCAAGTCGGTTACGAAACAACATCACCTGCACCGAACCGTTACTTGTATAATCGCGGTGGGCAACTGCATTTACAATAGCTTCGGCAATGGCAGTGCGGGGTATTTCATAGTGCACTGGAACATCCACCGATTGGCTCCTGTCTCCCACAAAAAGGTCAATCCGCGAAAGCACAAAATCCACCGCCTGATCAACCAGTTGAAAAACATTTCCCTTATAAACCTGGTAGGCTGGTATGGGTTTTTCAATTTCATACCCATGAAACATAACGCACCTTATTTCTGATGAAATAAAAAAGTGCTGCGGTTGTTTGCCAAACAACAGAACAGCTGCATTTGAAAGTCCGCCTGACTTAAAGAGATTGAGATGAGTCAGAATTTTTTCAGCAGTAGTTTCGGGTGAAAAAGGAAATCCTCTTTTGCTTTGAGCCGCATTTATAAACAATTGTATCCGTTCAAAATCAATGTCATCCATCGAGGCCTCTCTGCAAACTGTGGCATCGAACGGGCCGGAACGAATAATTTCCTTCTCTTCCAGGAAATTAACAAGTGATGCATAAACAGCCGTTTTTAATTCAACCGGATTATTAAACATTTTTCTGACAACAACCTCTTCTGCTTTCTTAATTAATTGTACTTGCTTGGGATGCCGTTCTGTGTTTATATGATGAGTGATGAAAATAAGTCTTGTTTTATGCTCTAACCCTGCTGTTTGAAATTCGATTTCGGTTGGGGAAACGCCTTGAGAATTTTCGAAACCGTAATTTTTACCAAAAATACCAAGATAAATATCAGATTGTTTCAAGTGGTCCAAATACGCCTTAGTAACATCAATGTCTGTTGCAGGAAATTTTTCAAAAATAAAAGGTTCGAAAAATCTGCCTAACAAAGCATCGGTTATTAAATAGTCATATAACATTTGCCTTTCATCAGCAAATTCCGATTGAACGCTGCTAATAAATATCTTCAGTTTGTTCATACAATAATATCAACCTCACTAATCGTCGATAGTTTGAAAAACCAGCTGCCTGAATTTCCACCCTGTCTCGTCGTTTACCGGACCCTGAGTTTGTTTGAAAATGAGGCCGATCACGTTTTCTTTTGGATCAGCAAAATAGGATGTATTGAAATATCCACCCCACTGAAAAGTGCCTTCACTGCCTAAACCTCCCTTGTTTCGTCCTTTCTCGGTGAGAACCCCAAAAGCCAATCCGTAATGTTCGTTTTGCGATCCATATAATTCACCAGTCTGGTTTCCCATGATGATTTCAACAGTTTTACGGCTGAGGATTCTGACACCATTCAATTCGCCTCCGTTCAGATACATTTGAAGAAAAGTGGCATAATCTTTAACCGTACTGGAAAGTCCTGCACCACCTGAAAAGAAGGTTTTTGCTCCTTTAACCGGATAATCGGTATCGTAAAAAGTAATAGGGTATTTTTCCCATTTCCCATTTACTTTTTGCTGAACGGCAACCAATCTTCCGGCTTTGTCTTCAGGAAAATAGAAACGGGTGTCGTTCATTCCCAGCGGGTCGAAGATTCTGGTTTTCAGAAACTGGTCGAAAGGCATTCCTGAAACCACTTCGATAAAATAACCAAGTACATCCAATCCTTCGCTGTAGGTATATTTTTCACCCGGATTGTGATGCAACGGAAGTTTGGCCAACTTTTTCACACTTTCGGCAATTGTAATTTTTTCAGTAGTGAACAGGTCGGTTACACCGGCTTTCTGATAAATCATTTTAATCTGTTCGTTGCCATCGATAATTCCGTATCCAATTCCTGAAGTATGTGTAAGCAGGTGACGGATGGTAATTTCAGTTTTTGCAGGCTCGGTTGTGTAGGTTGTATCTGCATATTTGAATGATTTTATCACCTGTGGGTTTTTAAATTCAGGAATGAATTTCGAGATTGGGTCGTCGAGTCTGAATTTGCCTTCTTCCCAAAGCATCATTACTGCAGTTGATGTAATTGCTTTTGACTGAGAGGCAATGCGAAAAATATCATCCCGTTTCATGGTTCTGCCTGCCTGATTGTCAGCCATTCCATAAGCCTTCCAATGAACGATTTTGCCATTTCTGACAACCATTGAGACAATTCCTGGAAGGTCTCCACTTTGAACTGCATCGGAACACATTTTATCGATACGTGCAAGGCGTTCTAAAGAAATACCAACACTTTCGGGCGATGCTTCGGTTAAAGCCGGTGATTTTTGGGCTGATTTGGTTTGTGCATTTAAAAAAGAAAAACCAATTGTGAGGATAAGGAAAAGAATTGCAAATTGTTTCATATGATTGTTTTTTTGAAGTTAGTTTAAATATGTACGATATTAGTCCTGGTTTAAATGGAATATGTTAGAACCATTTTCTTCCTTTTTACTTACTTTATCATCAGATTTTTTTTGTTTCATCATATTCTGACCAGACAATTAAGCATGCATTTACTGCAAATATAAAAAAACGACTTGCAAGAATGAGACTCATCAGGAATATTTGAACAATTTTCAGTTTTACAAGTATATATTAGAAATTAAAATATTGATTATGACAGACAGGAGAAATTTTTTAAAATCATTGGCCGGAGCTGCAGCAGGATTATCCATCAGCAATTCTGTTTTTGGCAAAGAACAAGGTTCTGACCGTTTAGGTGAAGTTTTGCCAAAACGAAAGCTGGGCAGAACCGGTGAATATGTTACCATGCTTGGAACCGGCGGATATCATGTTGGCTGGACTACCGAACGTGATGCCCAGGAGGTTATTGAAGCATCACTGGAAGGTGGAGTGCGATTTTTCGACACGGCCGAAAGCTATTCAACAGGAGTTAGTGAAGAACGTTATGGGAAATACCTGACTCCAAAATACCGTGACCTTATTTTTTTAATGACCAAAACTACCGGTCCGGATGCCAAAACCGTACAGGAACATTTGGAAGGTTCGCTTCGCCGGTTAAAAGTTGAGCAGATTGATTTGTACCAGGTGCATTCTATTCAAACACCTCAGGATGTGGACGGTAGAATACAGGCAGGAGTATTGGATGTTTTGTTAAAAGCCAAACAACAGGGAAAAATCAAATACCTTGGTTTTACCGGTCACCAAAATCCGTTTGCACATACGCGGATGCTTGAAAAAACTGCAGAAAGCAACATCTTCGATGCAGTATTAATGCCAGTAAATGTTCTGGACCAATCTTATTATTCATTCACAAAAAACGTTTTACCGATTGCATTGGAAAGAAATATGGGAATTCTGGCTATAAAATCGCTGGCTGACGGACGATTCTTTGCAAAAAAAGAACAGGCCGACTGGTCATCGGAAAATCCGGTGATTCCGAATTACATGACCATAAAGGAAGCCATGCATTTTGTATGGTCGTTACCGGTTACAGTTTTGATTTCGGGGAACGAGAATGCCACTTTTATGAGGGAGAAAATTGCACTCGCCAGATCGTTCTCAAAATTAACTGAAGAACAAAAAACAGTGCTTGTTGAAAAAGTAAGCAGCCTGGCAATGACAGGGAAAATAGAATACTACAAAAAGAAGGAGGCATAAAAAGAAAATCCCGGAGTCAACACCCCGGGATTCAAACTTAACCTAACTAAACCAAACTTATGAAAAAATGCAGCCTGATGCTGCGAAGTATCTTTGTTATCTTTTACGTCTAAAAATTTATAATGTTTTAATAAATTTTCTTCACTTTTATAACACAAACAACATGCCAAAAACACAAATCATGCTTAAATATTAACAAAGTTTCACAATTTGGAACGAATTGTAACTAACGACAAAATCTTAAAAAATAGATATATTTGCGAAAAATTCAGAAAACAGGAAAAACAAACAGGAACGTAACAATAAATAAATGAATAACATTCGCAACTTTTGTATTATCGCTCACATCGACCACGGGAAAAGTACTTTAGCCGACCGGCTGCTTGAATTTACTAACACCATTGGTGAAAGAGATATGCACGCGCAGGTTTTGGATGACATGGAACTGGAACAGGAGCGTGGAATTACGATTAAAAGTCATGCTATTCAAATGGATTATTTGCATGAAGGCACTGAATATAAATTAAATCTGATTGATACCCCCGGACATGTTGATTTTTCATACGAAGTTTCACGGTCGATCGCAGCTTGCGAAGGTGCGCTGCTAATTATCGATGCAACACAGGGAATTCAGGCACAAACCATTTCAAATTTATATCTGGCAATTGATAACAATCTTGAAATTATTCCTGTGTTAAATAAAATGGATTTGGAAAACGCAATGCCGGAAGTGGTTGAAGAGCAAATAATTGAACTTGTTGGATGCAAACACGAAGACATAATTCATGCAAGTGGAAAAACCGGCATGGGGATTGAAACGATTCTCGATCGCATTATTCGTAAAGTACCGGCACCTGCAGGCGATCCACAGGCTCCGCTTCAAGCGCTTATCTTCGATTCTGTATTCAACTCATTCAGGGGAATTATCGCCTATTTTAAAATTGTCAACGGCGAAATCAGAAAAAGAGATTTGGTAAAATTTATGGCTACAAAAAAAGAGTACTTTGCCGAAGAAGTTGGGGTTTTAAAACTGGGATTGTCACCCCGGGATTATCTTTCAACCGGCGATGTTGGTTATATTATTTCAGGTATAAAAACAGCCAAAGAAGTAAAAGTTGGTGATACGATAACGCATGTTAAAAATTCATGCGAAAGCAGAATTGATGGTTTCGAGGAAGTAAAACCGATGGTTTTTGCTGGCATATACCCGATTGATGCCGATGATTATGAAGATTTGAGAAATGCAATGGATAAATTGCAATTGAACGATGCTTCGTTAACTTTTGAACCTGAGTCATCCGCTGCTCTTGGATTTGGTTTTCGCTGTGGATTCCTGGGATTGCTGCACATGGAAATTATTCAGGAACGTTTGGAACGTGAATTCGACATGAATGTAATTACTACTGTTCCCAACGTTTCATACCAGGTTCATTTAACCGATGGTACCACTCAAACGGTTTACAATCCTTCTGGAATGCCAGTTACCACTACAATCGAAGAAATTGACGAGCCTTACATCAGGGCAAACATTATTACTGCTTCGGAATATATTGGCTCAATAATGAGTTTGTGCCTCGATAAAAGAGGGACGTTAATAAACCAGCATTATCTTACATCTGAACGGGCTGAGTTGGTATTTAATTTGCCACTTGGCGAAATCGTTTTTGATTTTTATGATAAACTTAAAAGTATTTCAAGGGGATACGCCTCTTTTGATTATCATATAAGTGGTTATAAACCAGCTAAACTTGTCAGGTTAGATATTCTTTTAAATGGCGAAATGGTGGATGCACTTTCAACATTAATCCATTTTGACAATGCTTATAATTTTGGCCGCAGGATGTGTGAAAAGCTGAGAGAGTTGATTCCCAGACAACAATTTGACATCGCCATTCAGGCCGCCATCGGCGCAAAAATAATTGCCCGTGAAACGGTAAAAGCGGTTCGGAAAGATGTAACTGCAAAATGTTATGGCGGTGATATTACGCGAAAACGTAAATTACTTGAGAAACAGAAAAAAGGGAAAAAGCGAATGAAACAAATTGGGAATGTTGAAGTGCCCCAGAAAGCGTTTCTTGCAGTTTTAAAACTTGATTAGAATAAAGCTATGTATATATAAATATCAATGCCCCTGGTTTTTAAAATCAGGGGCATTGAAGTTTTGATTGATTACATAATCAGTTTGTAACCTTTGCCGTGAACATTAATAATTTCAACTTTTGGTTCATCTTTTAAATGCTTGCGAAGTTTGGTAATATATACATCCATGCTCCTGGCATTGAAATAATTATCATCGATCCATATAGAACGTAATGCATAATTTCTCTCCAGAATTTTATTGGCATTCTGACAAAGCAATTTAAGTAAATCCGATTCCTTAGTCGTTAGTTTTACTACCTCATCGCCATGAGCCAATATCTGTTTTCTGGTGTCGAAAGTGTAAATACCAAGCGTAAAAACAGGCTGTGCATTTGCCTGACCCTCCTGCGAAGTGCGCCTGAGACTCGCTTCAATCCTCATGATTAACTCTTCCATACTGAAAGGTTTTGTGATGTAATCATCGGCACCCAGTTTAAAACCTTCCAGTACATCTTCCTTCATGTTTTTAGCGGTCAGAAAAATAACAGGGATGTCAGGATTTACAATCCTAATGTCTTTTGCAAGTGTAAATCCATCTTTTTTTGGCATCATAATATCGAGTATGCAAATGTCGTAATGCTCGCGCATAAAACCTTTGTATGCGGCTTCGCCATCAGGATACAAGGTAGCATCGTAACCTTTTGCAACCAAATACTCTTTCAGTAATAGTCCTAAATTCTCATCGTCTTCTGCGAGTAATAATTTTGTTTTCTGTTCCATGGTTAATTATTTATTTGTGGAAATAAGATTGTAAATTTTGTTCCTTTATTTACAGCACTTTCCACTTTGATTTTTGCATTATGCGAATCTACAATTTTTTTAACATAACTCAATCCAAGTCCGAATCCTTTTACGTTATGAATATTTCCGGTTGGAACACGATAAAACCTGTCAAAAATCTCTGACTGATGTTCTTTTGCTATTCCAATTCCTTTATCCTGAACAGAAATGGCCAACTGATCTTTCCTGTTTTCGGTTGTTATTTTAATCTCAGGTGATTCGTTACTGTATTTCACTGCATTATCCAACAGGTTAAAAATTACATTGGTAATATGCACCTCGTCACCATTAATCATAGCTCTTTCAGCAAGTTTTTCTGTTATTAATTTTCCATTCTTGCTTTTAACACGAAGTTCGAAATTTGCCGCAACCGTTTCAACCATCTTGTTAACATCAAACTCTTTGAATTTGAATTTCAGTTTGCCTTCATTAAAAACTGCCATTTGCAGAACCTTTTCTACCTGGTAACTTAACCGCTTGCTTTCCTGATTAATCACCCTTGAAATATGTTCGATTGTTTGCGGGGTGTTGGTAATGCTTCCATCTTCGAGCATTTGACTGGCAAGCGAAATTGTTGAAATAGGCGTTTTCAGCTCATGAGTCATATTGTTTATAAAGTCATTCTTAATCATCGATAACTTTTTTTGCCTGAAAATTACCATGATGGTATAAACAAAAATAGCAATCAAGAAGGCAGTTAAAATAACCGTTGGAATAATTGTAATACCTGTTTCACGCAAAAGATAACCCGAGCGTTTTGGAAAATAAATATACAGGTAATTTGGTTTTGCCCCATTCAGGTCATTTTGAAAGAGAGGTTGTAGAAATACTTTCCTTTTCCCCGGATCATAGTCTGCATCTCCGAAAATCGTTTTATAGCGTCCAAGATTTGAGTTTTTAATGGCATATTTATATTCCAGTTCAATTCCAGTTTCGGCAAGAGCAATTGCTAATATTTCCTTAAGGAAAACCGAATCAATTCTTTCCTGAATTGGCCGTTCTTCCAAAAATACTTTGTAATTCTGATACCAGGTTCTGTCGTTAAGCCATCGTTCCCTTTTTCGTTCCTGATCTTTTCTGAATTCTACAAGACTTTCAAATCCTAAAATATTTTCATTTTTCCCAGAATTTTCACCTTGCTGAGTATTTGAAGTATCCTGCACATTAACTTGAAATTTCTCCTGATATTCCCTTATTACTCCATTTTCTGAGTATCGTACCTCAAGACTCAAAGTTCCACCACTTATGCTGTTTTTAGGAAAGAAATTGAATTTTTCCGGCGATGAAACTGATCCCAAAAGCCGGTTTGAGTTGGCGCTGTTTCGGGCAACAATCTGCTCATACTGATCTAATTGATCTGCAACGCGAAGTAAAACATTTCTTACCAGCTGGTTGAATTGTTCTTCTCTGATATCGGATGCTGTTTTTATCATTTTTGTTTGAACCAATATCAAACCAGAAAGAACAAAAACCATCAAAACAATTAATGTAATTAGCATTTTTCGACTCATGTCACAAAGATAATTTTATTGAAATGCCATGATTTACCGGGTTAACAATATTTAACACCAAATGTTAAATTGTAATCTTTATTAACCAGTTACGTAAAATTATTCCCGGATAAAACCTTTTCAATTACTTCAGGAAAATATTTGTACTCCAGTTGATGTACCTTATTTGCAACATCATCAGCGGAGTCAGTTGGCAATACAGGGCATTTTGCCTGAAAAATGATTTCTCCTTCGTCATATTTTTCATTTACAAAATGTATTGAAATTCCTGACTCAGTATCTTTGTTTTCAACAACAGCCTGATGTACTTTCATTCCATACATTCCTTTACCGCCATATTTTGGTAAAAGTGCCGGATGGATGTTTATAATTCTGAAATTTTGAATCAAATTTGAAGGAATAAGCCAAAGAAAGCCTGCAAGAACAATTAAATTTACCTCGCGTTTTTTCAATTCTTCAACCACAAAATCTGTGTTTCTGAATTCATTTTTACTGAAACTAAAAGTTTCGATTCCAAACTTTTTAGCCCGTTCCAAAGCGAATGCATTCGGATTATTAGACCACAACGAGTCTATTACAACATATTCATTTTCAGAAAAATACTCAAAAATATTTTGTGCATTCGTGCCCGATCCAGAGGCAAATATTGCTATTCTTTGTATTTTCATTTTAACAAATTCTTAACTCGTTGAAAAATTGAATAAAATGTTCAAATCTAATGGTTTGAATCTTATGGTTAATACCAGCTAAACATCTTTTTTATTTTTTTTCTTTGAGATATACATCGTAAATGTATTACTTTGCACCGAATTATTTAAAAACAAATTTAAGTATTAATTAAAAATTACAATTATGTCTGACGTTGCAGCAAAAGTAAAAGCTATTATCGTTGATAAATTAGGTGTTGATGAAAGTGAAGTAGTTAACTCAGCTTCGTTCACAAACGATTTGGGAGCAGATTCACTAGACACTGTTGAGTTAATCATGGAATTTGAAAAAGAGTTTGATCTTGCTATTCCAGACGATGAAGCAGAAAAAATCTCAACAGTAGGAGAAGCAATTGCCCATATCGAAGCGGCAGTTAAGTAATTAAATTCAGAAATTTCATTTATGGAATTAAAACGGGTAGTAATAACTGGAATAGGAACCGTAAACCCTTTAGGTAATTCCGTTGAAGAATTTTGGAATAATTTAAAAAACGGAGTAAGTGGTGCCGGCCCCATCACAAAATTTGATCCATCGAAACATAAAACTCAATTTGCCTGTGAAATTAAAAACTTTGATGCAGGGTTGTATGTAGATCGTAAAGAAATTCGAAAACACGATTTATATACACATTATGCATTTGCAAGCAGTCAACAGGCAATTGAGAATTCACGGTTAGATCTCGATCAAGTGGATCATGACAGGGTTGGCGTTGTTTGGGGTGCGGGAATCGGTGGACTTGAGACCTTTTTTGAGGAAGCAAGATCATTTAAAGACGAAATGCCAAGATTTTCTCCGTTTTTTATTCCAAAAATGATAGCCAACATTGCCGGGGGGTTGATTTCCATCAAATACGGTTTCAGGGGACCAAATTTCACAGCGGTTTCTGCCTGTGCATCTGCATCACACGCCATGATTGAAGCATTTAACCTGATTCGTCTTGGAAAAGCTGATATAATGATTACAGGTGGTTCTGAAGCTGGTATTAACCAGGCTGGTATTGCGGGGTTTAACTCAATGAGAGCACTCTCAACCCGTAACGACGATCCTCAAACAGCTTCGCGTCCGTTTGACCTTGACCGCGATGGTTTTGTAATGGGTGAAGGCTCTGCCGCATTTATTTTCGAGGAATATGAAAGTGCCATTAAAAGGGGTGCAACCATTTACGCCGAGATGGCTGGAGGTGGCATGTCGGCCGATGCATTTCATATGACTGCGCCCGATCCTGAAGGAAGGGGAGCAAACCTTGTTATGAAGTGGGCAATGGAAGATGCTGGTATAAAACCCGAAGATGTTGATTATATTAACGTTCACGGTACTTCAACACCGCTTGGCGATATTGCAGAATCAAAGGCAATTATCAAAACATTTGGTGAACATGCTTTCAAGGTAAGTATCAGTTCTACCAAATCGATGACTGGCCACTTATTGGGTGCTGCGGGAGCTGTTGAAGGTCTTGCAAGTATTTTAGCCATCAACAACAGTATTATTCCACCAACAATTAACCATTTTACCGACGATCCGGAAATTGACAGCAGACTTGATTTAACTTTCAATGTTGCCAAAGAACGTGTTGTTAACATTGCCATGAGTAACACTTTTGGATTTGGTGGTCATAACGCAACCTTGGTTTTCAAAAAACTTTAGGAGATTGTGGTTAGAAGAATAGTACAACGAATAAAACTCTTTTCATCAAGCCGAAAAGAGTTTTATTTGTTTTTAAAGAATCTTATTGGATTTTACCCCCAAAACCTGAAATTATACGATTTGGCTTTTGTTCACAAATCGGCCTCTACAATTGATTCGAGGGGAAATTTCGTAAATAATGAGCGCCTTGAATTTCTTGGCGATGCAATTCTAAGCGCAGTAATCGCCGATTTTCTGTACAACAGGTTTCCCCAGGAAGATGAAGGATTTTTAACCAAAACAAGATCTAAACTGGTAAATCGCACCTTTCTTACAAAACTTACCTACGACATGGGATTGAATGTTTTTATTGATTCAAATACCACAAAGAATATCGACAACAGCCATATTTACGGCGATGCTCTGGAAGCATTAATCGGCGCTATTTATGTCGATAAGGATTATCAGGCTGCAAAGTATTTTATTACTAAAAAAATACTTTCGAAATTTGTAAACCTTACCGAAATTGAACAAAACGATTTAAATTTTAAAAGCCGTTTAATTGAGTGGAGTCAAAAAAATAAAAAGGAACTTGAATTTGACACCACTGAAGAGTTTAACGATAAAACCAAACAACCTAAATTTACTACTGTTGTAAAAGTTGACAACAAAAAAATTGGTTACGGAACCGGCACTTCCAAAAAAGAAGCACATCAAAATGCTGCCAGGCAATCATTAGACAAACTTGAAGATTTGTAAATCTGGTTTGTAAACAGCCCTTTAATTATTTAAGATTACTATTTTTGCGCCATGATTTAACAGTAAATGAATAATTACCTTGTTATAACTTTTGGATTTTTAGCGCAATTCCTCTTTTTTGCCCGCACCATTGTGCAATGGTTTAAATCGGAGCAGGAGGGCGAGGTAATTTCTCCTGTTATCTACTGGCAAATCAGTCTGCTGGCTTCAATTTTAATGTTAACTTATGGAATTCTCAGAAACGACTTTTCAATAGTACTTGGCCAGGTTTTGGTGTACAGCGTTTATGTCCGCAATCTTCAGCTTAAAAATGCATGGAAAAAAATGCACCGTGTAACACGCATTCTGTCGATTATTATTCCGGTAATTTATTTGGGATGGCTCATTTTTGGTCAGAATCATAATTTCAGTTCCATATTGAAAAACGATGATGTTACCCTTTTCCTGTTAATTTGGGGTTCTGCAGGCCAGGTAATTTTTACTTCCCGTTTTTTATATCAATGGTTATATTCCGAATATCACAATGATTCAGTATTGCCGCTTGGTTTTTGGTTTATCAGTACCGTTGGTTCGCTAATGATTTTTGTATATTCAATTCCCCGCCTGGATCCTGTTTTATTTACAGCCCACAGTCTCGGTCTTTTCATGTACTCCCGCAATATTCTGCTTCATTACGGAAAGAAAGGCATTTTTTCGAAATTGACTAAAACACCATCATTGAAAAAATTCATTGCGAAGGTTTCAGACAAAATAAAATAGGCGCCGGTGTTACAAAATTCTGTCGAAAGAAATTATTTCGCTGTTGGGAGAAAGCCCGAAAGAAGAATTATTGATGTCGATTCGTGATACGGCGCAAAAAACAAGTAGTCAACCACTTCATCTCCATCATATTCATATACACAATTACGGGCAACATTCCGAATTAAGCTGTCACATAAAATTACCTCTTAATATGTCGCTAAACGAAGCACATGAGATTTGTACAAAAGTTGAAATTGCAATTCATGAAAAATTTGGATACATTTCAACCATTCATCCTGAACCGATTGACTGGTAAAAGTCCGGATTGTAATTATTCATCCGTTGACTCAGAAACACAGATAAATAAATTTTTAACGTTTGCACGCAACCGCCATCAGGAGTTTTACGTCATGCAATAAACAAATTGACAAAGAACATGAAATCTTCATTTATTTATATTCTTCTTTTTTCACTTTAT
>DATITY010000168.1:0-2707 GCA_035467235.1 Draconibacterium sp.
TCCGGAACAATGCTTGGCAACCAATACTGCATATTTTGCTCCAGCGGCTTTTGCTGCTTTTATCCACTGGTCGGTATCCAATTGTTTTGGATTAAAGACAGACGCATCAGGATGTTTTCCCAAATCACGTCGCCATTCGTAGTCAGGTTTAAAAACCTGCATGTCAAAATGAATTAGAACTCCTATTTCAGCATTGGCCCATTCCAATTGCGCTTTTGTTGGAAGAACGGGATTAACCTGAGACCATGATGTTATTGAAACAGCCCAAATAAGGATAAAGAGAATTTTAATTTTGTTCATATTTCGTGTATTTAATGTTTATTCGGCAAGTTGGGTAAACACGGCATACGGGCATGTAACCGATGTCAGATAAACCGGATTTTGTTTATTTCCGGAAGGATGAAAACATTCATAGGGAGCTTCAAATTCATCTCCTTTCCGGTAATCATTTTCTTTTAATTCTTCCACATACTCATTTGCAAGTTGCCGGGCAACATCAATGTCAACCTTTGCAATTGCATAACAAACCCAACCTGTTGGTGTTCCCCAGTACGCACCGTTCTGGTAAGTGTTCTTTTTTGCCAGGCTAATTTCCCAAGCCGTTGAATCGTTAAAATCGTCGCTCGTTAAAATATGCCGCATATTTCCCTTGTAAGCCAAAGTCCCCTTTTTGTATGAATCGGCAAGAAACTGACAGGTTTTATCCAGGTTATCACCTTCAAGAACGCCAAAATATACGGCTAAAGCAGTACTCCAAACATCTGGCTGGTTGCTTTTTCCGGTGGATGCCAGAAGCATTCCCCTGTTATCCGAAAAAGTCCGGGGTATTTCGTCTTTAAGCCGTCGGGCTATATCTCTGTAAATTATCGCTTTGTTTCCATTTCCTGACATTTCAAACATTTCCGCTATTTCCTGCGATGCCCGGAATTTCAGAATGGATGGAAAGCAAAGTTTACCGGTAATGTAAATTACGTCTCTGAAACCAAAATCAACACCCCTGAATTCGTCGGTTGTATAAACCAAAACACCCTCTTGTTGGGTGGGCGGAACTTTAAACGCCATTTCCAAACGATCAATTAATTTTATCCCGTTTACTTCTTCCTGTAAAATATTTTTGTCTGAAGTGCTTTTCACATAAAAATACGCCATGTGAATAAAAAAATACTGATCTCCGTATGGCGGGAACATCCCCCATGTTTTTCCTCCCTGATTGAGGAAATTATAGGTTCCGGGAAAATAAATCGGGTTGCTGTCATCAATCCGGATATGATCTGCAACTGCGCCGACGGGAACCATACTTCCTGCGCTGGTAATCCATGTCTGGTCACATTGTTTTGATGCCGTTAAAAGCAGCATGTGTTTTTGCTCCATTTCTGTAATAAAGCCACTTTCCAGCGACATGGCATAATCTCTGATCCAAAATGCAGGATAACAACTTCTTCCTCCTGGTCTTATCAAAACGCCCCCGGTATTGTTACTGCCAAATTCATCTGATATTTTTTGTCCGGGATAAATCCTTGAACTTTCAATAACATCTTTTGTCATTTCCTTAAGAAATTCCATGTTGGTTTCGGTAAGTAAACTATTCTGTTTAATAATCTCCTGACCGCTTAACGGAATTACATAAACTATAACTATAAGAATCAGAATTTTTACTTTTTTCATCACATGTTTCAATTTGTATATCTAAAATGATGTCATTTTAATAGTTATCTTTTATTTTTTTGAAGTTCATCTATCCCAAGCGTAATAATTTTACCAACAGGTTTTTCATCTTTATAAGTTATTACTCTCAATCTGGTGGCATTTTTGGGTATTGAAAGCGGGAGATCGTATTTATTGCTGTAAAAATCGGGATCTGTATTGTCGAAGGTATAGTAAATAGTCAAATCATCAATTTCAGTATCCAGTTTTATTTTAAATGTTCCGTTCTCTTCAAAGGGGGTAACAATGGCATTATACATGCTTCGTGCATAATTTATTTTTCCAAAATCAGCCCGGGCAAAATGATTTTCAACCCGTTTTACAAAATCTTCCCAGTTCCTGTTCTCTTTGGAAGTCCAAAATACTTCAGCCAAAGCCCATCCCCTGGGCCATGTCATATATTCGGCATGCCGGTAAGTCGGAACGGCTTCAGACCAAAGGTTTCCTTGTCCGCCAAGAATTAATTTTGCATCCACTCCTTCGGGAACAGGTTCAAAACGATATGAATCTGAAAGTCTGCATATGCTGTAAGTTGCCGGTTCAACGGAAGGTTCTCCCTGGTAGAGGTCGAGGTAACAATGATTGGTTGGTGTCATAATAACCTGATGTCCCGCTTTGGCAGCCTGAATTCCTTTTTCCATTCCTCTCCACGACATCACGGTAGCATTTGGCGCCAGCCCTCCTTCAAGTATTTCATCCCAGCCCACAAGTTTTTTATTTTTTGCTTCAAGCATCTTTTCTAACCGTTTAATGAAATAACTTTGCAATTCATAGGTATCTTTCAATTTTTCATTTTGAATTCTTTTTTGACAATCAGGGCATTTGCTCCAAAATCCTTTATAGCATTCATCTCCTCCGATATGAATATAATCCGAAGGAAATAACAGGGCTATTTCAGTGAATATTTTATCGAGGTATTCAAAAGTAAGTTCCTTTCCAACACACAACGAGTTTTCATCTACTGTATAAAATTTGTTTCCAACATTAATGTCTTTTACTTTTT
>DATITY010000169.1:0-7430 GCA_035467235.1 Draconibacterium sp.
AATTGAACTCACCTGATTCCGGATTTGCTACCCACGCGCTGCTCTGAAAGTTTTTGTATTTCTGGTAAAAGCCAACAGCATCAATAAAAACTCTTTCAAAAACAGAAGCTTTAAAACCTGCATCGTAATTGTCTAAAATCTCGGCATCGAGAATTTGTTCCTCACCCGTTGAAGTAAATTGCAAAACATTTGGCCGGCGACCGCGTGAATAATTTGCAAACACATTTCCATATTCGTTGAACTTGTACTGCAGTCCTGCTTTTCCGGTGAACGAAAATTTATTTTTACTGATCTGCTGATTATCACTTTCCTTAAAAAAGAGATTTGGTAAATTTCCTGGATATTCACCTACAAACATTCCTAAAACTGATGGATCACCACCGGTAAATTCAGCTTCATTGTTCAGCTTGTACATATCGAAAACTCCGCGTAAACCGCCTGTTACAAACAGTTTTTGGGTAAGTTGGTAAGTAGCATCCATAAAAACCTCGGCCGACTGATTAGTAGCTGCACTTCTTGTTTCCTCCTGATGATTTGCAGGAAGAGGAATAGGATCGTTTATTCCCATCTCTGGAATTGGAGGAAGAGCAGGAATTACAACTGGTTGTCCGTTTGGATAAACCGGCATTGGTGGCTGTATTAAAAACAGGCTGGCAAAATGTTGCTCGTTGGGTGAGAACCAATAGTTCTGATCGGCTTTTTCCCACCAGTAACTGGCTCCCAGCGACCCGATTAACCGGCTGTTTTGTGAAAAATTTCCGCGTATTTCCTGGTAAAACTGTTTGGCTCCGGCAGTTTCTGCCATATCAATTGCTGCCGATGCAGTGCCGTCGCCATCCCACCGGGCATTTGAATTTCCGTTTCGGTATGAGGTAATTGACGACCACGAAGTATGTTCACTTACAAAATACTTGTAGTTTAAAGTGGCATCAAAAAAATCTTTTCCGGTACCCAGGTTTTTGCCCTGTTCAAGTGACGCTGTTCCGCTGAATACATCTGTTACACCGTTGGTATTCGGAAACATTTTGCTCATAAAAGCGATTCCCGGAGTTTCATCTTTCTGGTAGTTCAGAACCAAATCGATTTTATGGTTCCACGCCGGCAGATAACGTGCAGAGAAGCGCCCTGCCATTGTATTTTTTCCATTCAGTGTTCCGCCAAAAGTATTATCCACATACCCATCACGGGCACTGTAAATACCTGCCGCACGCACAAAAAGTTTGTCTTCGATTACCGGTACGTTTACTGCTGCCCTAAACTCTTTCTGAGCGTAATTTCCGGCACCTGCTGTTACATATCCTTCGGTTTTATTACCCGGAGTTTTGCTGATAAAATGCACTGCACCGGTTTGTGCACCCCGTCCGAAAAGTGTGTTTTGCGGACCTTTTAAAACTTCCACCCGTTCCATATCGAACAATTCAACAGAAGCGCCGCTGGCACGATTGATTGGAACATTGTTGCTGTAAACCGAAACGCGGGGCTGCGCGCTGGCGCTCACTTCGTCGCTGGTCAATCCGCGAATGACAAAACTGGGGCGGTTTGCTCCCTGTTCGCGGATATACAGCCCCGGTACAAAATCGCTGAGTGGCCCGAGTTCGGTTATGTTGGAGCGCTCAATGGTTGTGGCGCTTACCGATGAAATAGCTGCCGGTACATCGAGTATCTGTTGCTCCCTTTTTTGCGCACTTACTGTAATGGGTTCAATATGAATGTTCTCTTTGGTGAGCATTATATTTTTGTAATTTTCTCCAACCCTCATCTCCAAATCGGTGGTTAAGGTTGCATATCCCACAAACGAAATCCTGATTCTGGCTTTCCCTGTAGCCAGATTTTCAATAAGAAATTCACCAAATTCGTTGGTGTTAACGCCTTTTATTGTACCATCGACAGTAACACTGGCACCGGCAACCGGATTTTTGTCTTCATCGTAAACTTCACCCCGGAGAAAAACAGCGGGTAATTGTGTTGAAGTCTGTTCCACATCGCGGTATTTGCGTTTTACTTTACCACGGGTTTTTGATTGTCCAAAAACACCCACAGAAATTAAAAGGATAAGAGTTAAACTCAGAATTTGTTTCATGGCTAAAAATGTAAGTTTTGAAATAAACGTGCGATTTAGGAAAAATTGTGTTAATCTGATGTAATTGTGATTCAAAAATCCGAATTTTTTTCCCCCTGTAATACATATATCAATGTGCAGAAAATTGGAAAAGACTTCGACTTCGCTCAGTCTGACATTCACCCTGAGCGAAGTCGAAGGGTATTTTAATGTCGTTTTACTGAATAAACAGGCATTTTTAACCAGATTGAAAATTCATCCATACTATCCTGGGCAGATTCACGGGTTTTGCAACTTTTCAGCGGTAGTGCAGGTTTTTTGGCTTTGTTTATCAGGTAAACCCTGAAATCATCTGTTTCAGAATCATTTTTTCGGTTCGACCGACTGAAAACTGAATATACTTTGCGCATAGGTACGAGGGTCAATCCGACATATTTTTCAAGCGACTGCCATTTTCCGTTTTTGACAAGTCCAAATAACATGTAGTAGGGTTTTATCATTCGTCTTTCTGTGTCGATTTCCATTCCTGAAAATGTTAACAGCAAAAAACAGGAGATAACAAAACTCAATATTCCCAAAATCCACATCTTACCAATTACAAGTATTACTGCAATTACCATGAATGTGATTCCCATAAAAGTGAGGGGACCATTAAAGGTTTGCTGAATTTTGTTGTTGATGTTCATCGGCTGTTATATTATTCCAGTTTTAAGTTTCTCCGTTCGATATAACTGTGCCAAAGTATATAGGTTGCCACAGACTGATATGGAGAAAATTTCTTCATAAAGTTAACGATTTCTTCTTTTGAACAGGTTGATGGGACCAGTTCAATTTCGTAAACTGCTTTGATGGTTGCCAGATCACCGGGAGGAAAAATATCGGCAAAATGGAGGCTCATCAACAGATACATATCGACGGTCCAGTGACCGATTCCCTTGATTTTGATTAAAGTCGAACGTATCTCTTCTGCAGATTGGGAATTTAAGTATTCAAGATTCAGTTTTCCGGAAATAATTTCGTTTGCCAATATTTTTGAATAAGTTGCTTTTTGCCTGCTGAAATAGCATTCCCGCAACTCTTCATCAGTTAATTTGAGAAGATTTTCGGGAGTAACGATTTTAATTTTTTCAACCAGTTTATTAAATGAGGATTTTGCTGAAGCAAGCGAAACCTGCTGTTCAAGTATTGTGAGAATTAAAGTAGCAAAGTCGGGATTGCGGTGCCAGAAAGGTGGGTAGCCAAATTTTTCAAGTACCTGTTTTAATTTTGGTTCAATTTCAGCGCACCAATAGCAGAGTTCAGTAAAATGCTGGTTATCGCGTATTTTGTTCATTGGGTAAAAATAAGAAATAACAAATCAGGAAGGTTTTAAAAAAAAGAGGGATGTGCTAATCATCCCCCTTCATAAAGGCAATACCGAATTAAATAAACTAAAGAATTATTGTTATAGTGCCTTCAGGAGTTAAAAACGATGATTGTTGTTATTTAGTATTTCAATGCTGTATTATTATTTTCAGCCTGATTATCTTTCCATTAAAATAACTTCTTGATTATTTGTTTCAATCCTTGCCTCCACCTTTGCCTCTGCCTCCGCCTCTGCCTCCGCCTTTGCCTCCACCTTTGCCTCCACCTAATTAAAACCTCGCACTTACCGAAAAAATAAAATTCAATCCAGGCGAAACAATTCCCGATGAATAGGTTCTGTACCTTTTGTCCAGTATATTTTCAATTCCGCCGCCCAAAGCAATCAGTGAAGTTAATTTGTAATTGAATTTCAGGTTTAAAGTCCACCATGCAGGCGAAAACGGATTTCCATTTTCGTCGGTAGCATACATATAAGGTTTATCCTGTTCCGATGGCGCCAACTCTTCGTAGTCGAGTTTTCCGTTATAATCGGCGTATAAATCGAGAAACAGTTTTTGATTTTCATAAATCAGATGCGAACTTCCAAACAGGGGAGGAGCGTGACGAACCGGATAACCATCCGAATCTTCGCCTTCAGTAATAGTTAAATCGTTACTCGTTCGGAGGTTGCCGGTGAACACATATTCAAAAACAAAACTTGCTCCGTAAATATCGGCAGCATCAGCATTTACAAGGGCTTCAACCTTGCTCATGGTTCCGTCGTAAATAATCGAATCCTGCCTGTTCAAGGTAAAATCGCGGCGTACCATTGCATCTTTCAGCCGCGTGTAGAAAGCAGTGACTTCAAAACTTGCCTTTTCATTAAAACTTTTGATGATTCCCAGCTCAATATTTCGTGCATATTCAGGTTTTAAATCAGGATTGGGCACTACCACATTTCCCGGCTCCGAGTCAAAAACCTTTGCAACGTCGTCGATATTCGGTGAACGAAATCCAGTGGAAAAATTTGTGTTTATCTGCCATTCGGTTGTTGGATGCCACACCGCACCTAAATTTCCAATCAGTGCCGAATTTTTCATATCAAAACCGCTAAATGGGAAATTGTAATATTCCGGGTTGAATTCGCCATACAACCAGGTGTAAGTATATCTTGTGCCGGCTTGTAAAATAACCTTCTTTTTCAGGTTGAGTTTGTAAGAAAAGTAACCGGCCACACTTCCGTATTCCGAATCATCGGGATATCGCGAGGGGATTATTTCGCTTTCGTTTGTAAGCAGATTTTTGGTTGAACCTTCTGAGTTTATTTTGTTGATATACGATTCAACACCATAAAAAAATTCGTTTTGGTCATCGATGGTTTTACCCAAATCGAGGTTGACAGAAAAAATAGATAAATCTTCCTGCCTCCCGTTTCTGACCGGGTTGTTCAGGTTGCGGTCATAACGGCTTTCGGTGTAATTCTGATAACCACTCAGAAAATTGAGTTTGTCGAATAAAGCACAATCGGATTTATACTGGAGTTGCCCTGAAAACAGGGTTAATATTTGCGGGCCGTAATACCATTCGCCGTATCGCAATTTGTTGTTTTTATACACAATTAGTCTGTCGTAGCGCGGAATATTGGAAGTTTGCGAATGATTTCCGCTCAAATTGATTTCGAGTTTTTCGTTGGGCCGAAACCTGACTTTTCCGAGAAAATTGAACTGACTGTATTGTGTGTAAGTTTGAATTTTTGAATTTTCACTGGCAACAATTTTATCCGTTCCATCGAAACCGCCCTGCAAAACAAATTCAGGCCGCAGGTATTCATCCCGTCCGTAAGAGCCCATTTTTAAATCGTCGAATCCAGAAAAAGTTGAACTTATTAAAGCAGCCCATTTTTTCCCTCCAAGGTTAAAAGTACCATGAACTGTTTTTTCGAAATTGGCACTCGAAAACCTCGACATTATTTTCCCCGACAAATCTGTTCCTGTTTCAGTTGAAAGTTTTGGTTTCAATGTACTGAAACTCATTACACCGCCCAGCGCATCGCTCCCGTAAATCACTGATCCGGGTCCAAAAATAATTTCGGTATTTTCAATCGAATTGGCATCGAGCGAAATAATGTTTTGAAGATTTCCGCTACGGTAAATTGCATTGTTCATCCGAATCCCGTCAACCACCAGCAAAATGCGGTTGGCCGAAAATCCCCTGATCATCGGACTTCCGCCACCCATCTGGCTTTTTTGAACAAAAACACCGCCGCTGGAACTCACCAAATCGGCAGTGGTTTGCGGGTTATAATGTTCAATTTCAGAGGCGCTGATCGATATGATTTTATTTGGGATCTCAGCCTTCGACTGTTCCCAGTGGTTTGCCGATATTACAATTTCATCGAGCCGTATCGGATCTTCGTTCATCCAAACAATTTTACCCTGTTTTTCAATTTTTTCCCTGGTTGAATGTAAATCAACATATGAGGAATGTTTAAACAGAATTCGTTCATTTGTGGTGAAATTGTCAATTTTTGCTTTCCCGGACTGATCGGTTTGTGTCGAAAAGTTTTCGCTAAAAAGCAACACACCTTCAATTGGTTGATTTGTTTTGGAATTCAATACCTGGATGGTTTGAGCATTCACAATCAGAATAAACAGGATAAAAGAAAATGTAAAAAGGAATGTCCTCACCGGTTTGTTTTTTAATAGTGCGTTCCAGGTTACAAAAATTGTGCCTTTTGTGTATATAAATACTATATAAAATCATTCAAAACTAAGGGCACATTCTGTTTTTAATTTTTTAAATTTGGAAGATATGGAAAGTTCGATGAAGATTAAAATTTGAAAAATGAGAAATATTACGTTTGATGAAACTCTGGATAAGGAAAAAACAAAAGCTGAAACGAAAGCAATACTAAAAGAAATAGGCGAACTGCAATATCAAATGTATGCCGAATCGAAAAGTAGTTTGCTGATTGTTTTTCAGGGACTTGATGCTTCGGGTAAAGATGGTTTGACGCGGGGATTGCTCGATTATTGTAACCCTGTAGGATTATTGGTTCAGAGTTTTAAAAAGCCGACACCACTAGAAAATTCTCACGACTTTTTATGGCGTGTTCATCCACACGTTCCGCCACGGGGTGTCATCCAGGTTTTTATCCGTTCGCATTACGAGGATATTCTGGTTCCAACAGTGGAAAAACTTTTTCCGCCGGAAAAGATTGAAGAACGATATGAAATCATCAATGGTTTTGAAAAACTCCTTGAACAGAACGGCACACGGGTGCTGAAATTTTTTCTGAATGTATCGAAGGAAGCACAACTTGAAAGGCTGAACGAACGGCTGGTAAATCCTGAAAAATACTGGAAACACAACGATGGCGACTGGGATACACGTGAAAAATTTGATGAGTACCAAAAAGTTTACGATACCATATTTGAGCGTTGCAGAACCATTCCGTGGCATTTTGTTCCTGCCGATGCCAACTGGCAGAAGCTTTACTTTGTATCAAAAGTTGTTTTGGAAACTCTACATAGTTTAAATATCAAATGGCCTGCTTTGAAAACAGAAAAGTTTATAAAGTAAGTTGGAAATTGTTTGTAAATTAACGATTCACTAAAAAATACAAAAATGCTATTCAAAGGAAGAAGACAAAGCTCGAATGTTGAAGACAGACGGGGAATGAGTACCGGACGAAAAGTGGGCGTTGGCGGGGGTATTGTTACCGTAATTATTGCCCTTGTGGTTATGCTGCTCGGGGGCGACCCGCGCGAAGTGCTGAATATGATGGAAGGGCAGCAGGCCACCACCGGAGCCGTTTCGGATTACCAGCCAACGGCACACGAACAGGAACTGGCCGAATTTGTAAGTGTCACCCTGGCCGATACTGAAGATGTGTGGCACAAGCTTTTCGAAAGTTCGGGACTTACCTACCGCGAACCAACGCTGGTTTTATTTAGTGGTGGTGCTGAGTCGGCCTGTGGTTTTGCGCAGTCAGCCACCGGACCGTTTTACTGCCCCGGCGATGAAA
>DATITY010000170.1:0-4688 GCA_035467235.1 Draconibacterium sp.
CCTTGTGGCTTTGAACAATTCCATGCACTATCGACAAACCAAGTCCAATACCGGTGGTTTTTTCCTTGGTTGAGAAAAATGGTTCGAAAATATGAGAGATATCTTCACTCGCAATTCCAACTCCATTGTCGGTGAATTCAATTCTGACGTGATTTTCATCGGGATTAAAGGTGCGCACAACAATCTCCCCGTTTTTTGCAACAGCTTCAGACGCATTTACCATGATTGCCAGGCACGCCTGTTTTATCTGGTTGGGGCTGCATGAAATCATGTCCTTTTTCGCTGCCAAATCAGAAATAAAATGAATGTCGCCAATTTTCATTGTGTGGGCCATTAAATCGAAAGTATCCAGCAATATTTCGTGCAGGTGTTTCGGCTCAAAATCATTCTGATCTTTTCTTGAAAAATCAAGCAATCCCTTTACAATGTCTCCGCAACGTTTTGTTTCGCTTTCAATGAGTTTTAAGTGCTTCAGCATGTTGCTTATCTTATCCTGATCAAGGTTTGGATTGTTGAGTTGTTTTTGTAACAGTTTGGCATAAACGAGAATCCCCGAAAGCGGGTTATTAATTTCGTGCGCAACCGAAAGCGATAATTTTCCGAGCGAGGCAATCCGCTCAATATTAATAAGTTCGTTTTGTGCCTGCCCCAATTCTTCCGACTTTTTCTGAACCTTATATTCAAGTTGCTGCGACCAGTTTTCCAGTTCAAGCGTTGCCGATTGAATGTTATCGAGCATTTCATTAAATGCGTGTGAAACCATTCGCATATCTGAAAGTTGGTTTGGTTTTATTTCAAGACGTTTACTTCTGTCTCCCCGCGTAACCGCCTCGCTTGCAAGAATGATTTCGTTAAGCGGGGTTTTTATTTTTTTATTGGTGAATAATATTAAAAACAGAATCAGGAAAACAGTCATCAAAGCGGCCAGAAGAAAATAATCTGTTATTGATTCCTGAAGCGCATTATCGAGTCCTTCCAAAGGCATTTTAATGATGAGCGAACCAAGAATTTTTTCTTCGGGACTGTGAGCATGACAAGCTGCGGTTGAGCAGGAAGGATTATTTAAAATAGGCGATCGAATGAGAAGGTTTCTTGCCTTGGCACTGTTTGGATTCATAACACATTCACTGGTGGCATCAACTATTCTGTATGACTTTTCAAGTGGCGAAAACAGTTGGTCTAAATCCTGATGACAGCTGACACAATCGGGATCGCTGTGGTTGGCCGATTCATTTAAAATAGATGTGTAAGCCAGATTGTTGTTTTTATCGTACATACTTACATTGTCAATTCCCGACATTGTATTTATCTGATCCAGAATTTCTTGAAGACTGGTTTGGTCATTTTCCATCATCGACTGGTAAAGAGCACCTTCAACAAGATATCCGATATTGTTCCCGTTTTCGTTGATAACCGATTTCATGTATTTTTCGTTTACCGATCGGAAAATGATTCCGAAAGAGAGAAACAGGAAAAACATTGAAGTTATGGTGATAAAAACAACCCGGCCATAAATGGATGAACGGAATTTTACATAGTGTGAAATTATAGGTGTTCCAATCAGGTTTTTGTTATCTGTTTTTTTTGACCAAAACATGTGAAATGGCTTATGTTGATTTATTGACGAAATTAATCTTTAATTGTAAGTATTTGCAACAGTCAGGCTATGTTTTACGTGCAACCTTTGAAAAGAATTGTAATCCGGAGATATTAAAACGATTGATGCGATATGCCTTGGCACACCGCATCAAATCAGTTTAATTAATAGAATCGTATAGCTGTTTAAAATAAAATTTATGATAGAAATTTTTCCTGAAATTCCCGCCAGATTTCCTCCGGAAGTTCAGCAAGCGGTTGATCGACCAGTTCACCTCCATCCTGCAATACAACTCCGGAAGGTTCAGGAATATATTTTGTAACTGCCGCTGCCAGAAAATCTTTAAACCTTGCCAGTTCCTGCAGCATCCAAATTGTAGCCTCATCCGCCAGATAATATGTATTGGTTTCAGCTTTCCAGTTGGTTGGCTTAATGGTATAAATCCATAATTGTCGGTTAGGATCATCGATAATTAATTCGTGATCATCAACAATCATTGAATTCATAGCCTTTATTTCACCTGACAGGGGAGAAAAAATCCGAAGATTTTTTCCATTATGACTGATTTGCGACAATAAATCTCCTTTTCTAATTATTTCACCCGGCTTTTTAATATTTTCAATTTGCACATTTCCGGTAAAATGCAACAGCAGGTCATCGATACCAACTTTTGCATCGCCGTTTGTTTCGAGATGCGCCCAGGTATGAAATTTGCTGAAAAACACTCCCTGCGGAATTCGCAAAGAATTGGCAGTTATAACACCCGAAGCTTTTTGAATTTGCCGGGATATTTTCACTTTTCTGTTCAGTAACAACCAGAAAGGAACCATGATGGCAAAAAAGGTAATAATTACCAGGTATTCAATTCCTTTCGTTTCAAAAATGTTGGTGTAAGTAAATCCTTCCATAATATTAATTTTTAAGCTGACCGTTTTTTATTCAGCAGCAGGTTTATTTTTTCTCATCATTTACCCAGGCCGGCGATTCTCTTAATACCGGCATCCGGTTAATAATCCATCTGAAAATCCATATTTCAATAAAAATAATTGTAAGGGTAACAACAAACTCCATCCAGGAGGGTACATAACGAACTGCTGCATCCCACCGGAAACCGATTACAGTTACATTTAGCCTGTTCAGAATTATGCCCAGCATTGTAATTATAGCTGCTACCCGTATAGTAAGAATATTTATTTTTCGATAACTGTAAAAGAAAAGCAGCATAGGAACAAGAACGAATCCGATCATTTCAAACAGAAACCAGTATCCCATTGGAGTATTAATTAAACTCCAGTTTTTGTTGTGAATAAAATTCAGTATTTGCAGAAAAAGGTAAGCAAACATGGCAAATGCACAAATCCCCGATAGTCCGTGAAGTATTCCGTTATGTGACGAATGATTTTTATGACTGATTTGGCTGGAGAAAACTTTATGACTAACCGACCCTTCGAGAATAACCATTGAAAGGCCTGCAAAAACACTCGATACAAGGAAAAGTATGGGAATAAATTCGGAGTACCAGAGTGGATGGATTTTTACCTTTGCCATCAGAAATAATGCGCCTAATCCCGATTGATGCAGCGTTGATAAGGTAATTCCGAAAATAACGGCTGCCAGTGTCATCCCCGACAGAATTCTCCTTGCCCGGCGCGCACCCAGCCACTCGGCGATTGCCGGTGAAAATTCGAGCAGTTCGGCCAGCATATATAACAGAAAATGCCAGGCTACCAGAAACAAAACCGAATTTGTGCCAAAACTATTTCCAATAATTGGATTGATTACATTCCAGGGTTTTCCAAGGTCAAGTAAAAGGGCGCCGGCATAAAACAGGTAAGCCAGAAATCCATTCAGAACCGTTACCCTGACAATGGGTTTGTATTTTTTCACATTCAGTATATATACAATGAATGTGAGAATATACGCTCCGCCGGCAAATGCAACGCCGGTAACAACATCAAAACCAATCCAAAGCCCCCATGGAACTTCCTGCGTGAGGTTGGTAACCGACCCTATTCCGTTGGCAAATCGGATTACAATTAATGCCAGTCCTAACAGAATTACAGGAATTGAAATAACATTAAACCACGTGAACCATTTTCCCCGAGGTTTTAACTCGTTCATTAAAAAACGCCAGGTCGATTCGTTTTGCCTGTCTTTTGCAATGGTGATTGTCTGACTATTCATAATCTTCGTCTTTATTTTGTTTTGATTTTGTTGCTGTGTGAATACCAAGCAGTAAAGTTGGAACAAGGACAAAAACAGATGGCACGGCGTAAAGAAATCCTTTTGTTAATGCCGGGTATGATGAATTTTGAATCCTCGTATCAAATCCCAGTTCGTTATGCGGAACGGGAGAGAGGTACAAATAACCTGTTCCTCCGGCAACACTTTCACCATAAATTTTTTCAATATAAAGATCCGGATTTTCAGCAATTCTCTTTCTTGCTTCGGTAATAAGTTCGCGGCGTGTTCCATAAAACAAAGCGCCACCGCAGCTTTCAACACAAACAGGTTTTTCTCCTTTAATAATACGGTCGTAACACATGTCGCATTTTTGTATTTTGGGATTGGCGCTGTGGTATTCAAATTTTGGTACATCAAACGGGCACGAAACCATGCAATAGCGGCATCCCATGCATTTATCTTCACGCCAGATTACAGGGCCTTCCTTGGTTTTGTACATGGCTTTTGTAAGGCAGGCTGCAACACAGGCCGGTTCATTGCAGTGCATGCACTGGTTTCGCACATAAATATCACCTTTTGCAGTTGTGTAACTGTTTATTGCACAGCGCTTGGTTTCGCTTGTTTTACGCAAAACCCCCGGCAGTATTTCATCCTCAGGAACCGGCAGATTATGTGCTTCTGCACAGGCAATTTCGCACGACATGCAACCAACACAAATGTTTGAATCATACAATATTCCGTGGAATTCGGTTTCATTTTCTCCCGGCTCGGGAGCACCGGTGGCATTAACTCCAATAATGGTCATGCCGGTAATTCCAACAGCTTTGAAAAAATCACGTCTATTTATACTCACAACTTTAATTTTTAAATTGTTATAACTTAGGTTGATTTGATTTTTTTATTTTGA
>DATITY010000171.1:0-18240 GCA_035467235.1 Draconibacterium sp.
ACCGGTTTCCGCCAGGATTTGGAAAAATTAGGGAATTTCTGCAGGGATAACAACCTTATTTTCGTTGTGAATGCCACGCAGGCGCTGGGAATTTTTCCGGTCGATGTAAAGAAATGCAACATCGATTTTCTTGTTTTTACAGGGTTGAAATGGGCAACTGCAGGTTATGGAATTGGTGGTTTGTATGTTAATAAAAAATGGCTTTCACCCGATAATTTCCCGTTTGCCGGCTGGCGAAGTGTTGAAACTCCGGGAAAAATGGACAATTTAGATTTGGAATTAAAAAATGAAGCTTCAGTAATAGAATCTGGCTGCCCGCACTTCCCCAATATTTTTGCTTTGGGCGGAGCTTTAAATCTTTTCAATCGCATTGGCCCTGAAAATGTGATGAACCGCGTACTTTATTTAAACCGGTTAATCGAACAAAAACTCCGTCAATTAGGAATTGAATTGATTGTGCAGAAAGAAGATAAACACCGATCGGGAATATTGATTGCAAAAATACCAAACCCAAAAATGGTAGTGGAAGAACTTTTTAAAAGGAACATTTTTGTTTCGGCGCGGGGAGAAGGAATGCGGGTTTCAGCAAGTATTTTCAACAACGAGGAAGATGTTGAAAAACTAATTACCGAATTAAAGAATATTATAAGTTAGAAAACCGGAATTCGGGGAATGTATTTTCGTTGGAAGAATTTGCACAAAAATTTAAATTTTAAAATTTATGCATGAAGCTTTTACACTAACAACACCCGCACTGCTTTTTTCCGCAATTTCGCTGATTCTGCTCGCTTATACCAACCGCTTTGTAGCATATACACAGGTTGTGAGAAATTTGCATAAACAATACATCGAAAGTCCAACCACAGTTTTAAAAGGACAGATATTTAATTTACGCAAACGACTGTACCTGATTAGAACCATGCAAACACTGGGTGTTACAAGCTTGTTTCTGTGTGTAATCACCATGTTTTTAATTTTCATCGGGTCAACGATGGTTGCAACATGGATATTTGGTGTTGCCCTTATTTTATTGTGCGCCTCACTTGCAGTCTCCATTCACGAGATTCAAATCTCGGTAAAAGCACTTGAATTGCATTTAAGTAATATGGAAGAAGAGTAATTTACGGCATCAATTTTTATCTGAAAACATAAATATTAAAAAATGAAAACAAATTTAATCCTCGCTATTACAACTCTGCTTTTTGCAAGTTTTTCATCCTGCACTTCGCAACGTAAAGCAACATTACAAAATGACATGACAGCCGGCGATAACAGTATGAAGTCTGTTGACTGGCCCGGAATCTACCAGGGAACTTTACCTTGTGCAGATTGCGAAGGAATAAAAAACCAGCTTTCAATCAATAAAGATTTAACCTACATTTTAGAAACTCAATACGTGGGAAAAAGCGATTCGGTTTTTCAGGAGAAAGGCAAATTCGGGTGGGATAAAATCGGGAGTAAAATAACACTGGACAACGCGAATAATCAGGTTTACCTGGTTGGCGAGAACCGGATTTTTCACCTCAATAATGAAGGAAAAAGAATTACAGGTGATTTGGCAGATAAATATATTTTGGAAAAGGAAAAAATTGAACTTACCAATAAATATTGGAAACTTGTCAGGTTAAACGGGAAACAAATTGAAGCCTCATCAAGAGAACCTTTTGTAAGGTTTACGGCAGATGAAAACCGGGTAAACGGAAACAGCAGTTGCAACATGTTTAACGGAAAATATGAATTGCTGGAAGGAAACAGGATAAAATTCTCACCCTTTGCCATGACAAAAATGGCTTGTATCGGCAATACCATTGAAGAAGAATTTATGAAGATTTTTGAGAAAACGACAAGTTACTCGTTAACTTTAAATGAGTTGATTTTACAGGACGAATATGAAACAACCCTGGCAAAATTTGAAGCCGATTATTTCAAGTAAAATCTTTTAGTTGAAGCATAAAATCAATTTGTTCCGTTGAAATAAAAGTATCTCAAAACACATTTATTTCCTTTGCTTTCGGGATTTTTTTCGTCAGTTAACCTGATTTGCAAGGTATGTTTTCCGCTTTTCAGCCCCGAACCCAAAGTATAAAACCAGGGCAGATATAAATCAGTGCTCCATTGTGTAAACAAATCCTGTTTTTTCCAGTCCGATTCGTCTATGCTGTATTCAATAATTCCGGCATCAGGACCGGCTGCAACGGCAATTCCAACTGCATTTCCTTTAAACAGAAACTTGACGATTTTCCCCGGATAATTGCCAACCAGCATCGGTACATTTATATAATTATCACGGGTTCCTTTTCCATCTGCCGGGTTCCAGTTTTCAACCATTTCCCATCCTTTGATTTTTTTTGGTGGATTTGGTTCAATTAAAATTCCATTTGAATACGAATGTTTATCAAGTGGATCAGGCAGTGGTAAGGCAGTGGGCTGAACTGATTCATCAGATTTTAGGGCATTTTGGAGAAATTTCATCATCGACTGAGCATAAACACGCTGACCAAATGGTGATGGGTGTAAATCCTTAAAATCATTTTCCCAGTCGAATTCACCGGCATCAATTCGTTCGGTAACCTCTTTCGCCAGATTGATGGTTGAAATTTTGTAATGTTCAGCCACTTTTTCGTGCAGTTGAATTACTCCCGGGATTTTTCCAGCTCTGTAATCCACCATTTTACCCGGATCGACAAAATGCATGATTACGATATCGCACAAAGGATTTGCCATTTTTGCGTGCCGCACAATTCCTTCCATTCCACGGATTATTTCTTCCGGTGGTGTACTATTAGTATCATCATTTACCGCGGCTTCCAGAAAAAGCAAATCAACTTTCCCATTTTTCAGAACATCATTTTCAAATCGAAATGCTCCTGGCGTTGAACCCATTGACGGAACTCCGGCATTGATAAAATCAAATTTGGTTTCAGGATATTCTTTCTGAATAAAATTACAAAAAGAATCGCGCCATCCCGTATTATGAGTAATTGAGCCGCCTAAAAAAGCAACCCTGCCCGATTTTTCCTTTTGGAATTTATTAACTGAATTCACCAGGTTTGTTCGAATTGTATGATAACTTTTAGAATCCAGTTTCTGACTGTTGGAAACAATACTCCCTGAAACAAAAATTATCAACAAAAAGCAAAACCTGAAACACTTCATTCCGATTACTTTGAACTTTAAACTTTAAACTGATTTATTCTTTCCAAACCACTTTTTTGGCAATATCTCCTCTTCCGGGAGAAGGATATTCCATGGCAATTTGTCCGATATAAAAAAAGCCGAGTAATTTTTGATCTGGTTGGATTTCAATAATATCATTTAAAAGTGGCAGAAATTCAGGAGTTGACCAGAAAGCACCCAAACCCAGACTGGTTGCGGTTAGCCACATATTTTGCACAGCCATGGAAACTGCGGCAATTTCTTCCCATTCAGGAATACGCCCGGCAGCATCGCGTTCAAAAATTATGGCAATTGCAACCGGAACCCTTTCAAGCGCCTCTTTAAATTTGTCGATCTTCTGAACGTTCAGTGGTTCGCCTTCTACAACTTTACTGGTCAACAGCAAATAAACTTCGTCAGCCAGTTTTTGTTTTGATTCGCCGGTATAAACCTTAAACCGCCATGGTTCGGTGTTTTTATGCGTTGGCGCCCAATTGCCATTTTCCAGAAGCTGCACTATTATTTCTTTCGAAATTTCGGTTTTAGCAAGAAATCGTGGTGGAGTTGCCCTGCGGTTTTTTATTATTTGGTTGATAATATTATCCATAAAAAGCTACTTCTCGTAACCTAATATTTTAAACATATCCTGCGCCGACTGTTCGTTCCGGTAAACGTAATCAACAATATTCCCTTTATCGTCGCGGTCAATAATTACATGTTTTGGCGAAGGAATCAAACAGTGTTTTATACCGCCGTAACCGCTGATTGCATCCTGATAAGCGCCGGTATGAAAGAATCCCAGGTACAATGGTTCTTCGTCATCTTCGGGATAAGAAGGCAGTAATACCTCCTGATTCAAATCTTCAGAGTTATAATAATCTGAATGGTCACAACTGATTCCACCGATGTTTACCCTTTTGTATTCGTTGTTCCATTTATTGATGGGAAGCAAAATAAATTTCTCGAAAATCGACCAGGCATCGGGAATGGTATTCATTAAACTATTGTTTACGATGTACCAGCTTTCAGTGTCGTTTTGCTGTTTTTGCTCCAGTACTTCAAAAATAATTGCACCGCTTTCGCCAACCGTGTATTTTCCAAACTCAGTGTAAATATCGGGTTCCTTTAATTTTTCGACAGCGCAGGCATCTTTAATGGCTGCTACAATTTCGTTTATCATGTATTCGTAATTGTATTCGAAGCCGAGATGATTCCGGATTGGAAAACCCCCACCAAGATTAAACGAATCAAGCGAAGTGCATTGCTTTTTTAAATCTACAAACAATTTCATCGCCTTTTGAAATTCGCCCCAGTAATATAAGCTGTCTTTTATACCCGAATCAACAAAAAAGTGCAGCATTTTAAATTCAAGATTCTCTTTATCCTTAATGTTTTCCGTGTAAAAATTAAGAATATCGTTATGCCTGATTCCCAAGCGGGAAGTATAATATGAAGATTGCGACTCCTCGTTAATTGCCATGCGAATACCAATTTTTATCTTCACTCCATTGGCCAGCTTTTCAATCCGTTTTAATTCGTTGATGCTGTCGAGTACGATAATATTATTTTTAAAACCAATCGCCTGAAGGTTGAGAATTTTAGCAAGATATTCGTCGGTTTTGTATCCATTGTGTACAATAACCCTGTTTTTATCTATTTTTTTATCGCGGTACAAACTCAAAATCAGATCGATATCATAAGCCGATGATGTTTCCAGATTAACATTTTGCTTCAAAGCTTCATTAACCACATGCGAAAAGTGATTACATTTTGTGCAGTAACAGTAATAATAGTTGCCCTTATAGTTGTTCTTTTTGATTGCCTTGTTGAACAGATTACGCGCCTTTTTTATTTGATCACCTATTTTCGGGAGGTAAATAAACCTAAATGGTGTGCCGTACTTTTTAATCAGGTATTTTAATGAGATTCCATGAAAAGTAAGAGTGTTATCTCTTAAATCGAAGCCTTCCTGAGGAAAGTAGTAACTTTGCTCAATCAAATCAAAATAGGTATTTTTCATTTACGTAATCATAAAAAATTATTGTGTTTTTATTCGCGACAAATTAAACCATTTTTTCTGAATTTATTGAAAAAGAAACTCCAAAAGGTATGAATACTATCAATAAAATTTCAAGTTGCCAAACCTGTCAAGACTGGTTTAATATCGTGTTTTGTGAATGAGCTATTCATAAAAAAATGCTTAATTTGCTCCTTTATTTAACGGGGCTGTTTAATAATGTTAAGAAACACCGTTGAGATTAAAAACAAGGTTTTAACATACAAATTCAAAATAAAAAATGAGCAAAGTAATTATTATTGGAGCCGGGGGCGTGGGCCGTGTTGTTGCCAGCAAATGTGCCGATAATCCGGATGTGTTTTCTGAAATATTGCTGGCCAGCCGAACCGTTTCGAAATGCGAAATAATTGCGCGTGAAGTTGGCAAAGGCAGAATTAAAACTGCACAGGTAAATGCGGATAATGTACCGGAAGTTGTGGCATTAATCAATCAGTTTAAACCTGAGTTGGTAATTAATGTTGCTCTTCCTTATCAGGATTTGCCAATCATGGACGCTTGCCTCGAAACTGGTGTTAACTATCTGGACACAGCCAATTACGAACCAAAAGATGTTGCCAAATTTGAATATAGCTGGCAATGGGCCTACCATGAAAGATTTAAGGAAAAAGGAATTATGGCAGTTCTCGGATGTGGTTTCGATCCCGGGGTTACCAGTATTTACACAGCTTATGCAGCAAAACATCATTTCGATGAAATACATTATCTCGATATTGTTGACTGTAACGGCGGCGACCACGGTAAAGCCTTTGCAACGAATTTCAACCCCGAAATCAACATCCGCGAAATTACGCAAAAGGGAAAATACTGGGAGAATGGTCAGTGGGTTGAAATTGAGCCGTTTGAAATAAAAAAATCCCTCACCTACCCCAATATTGGCAAACGAAATTCGTATGTTTTGTACCATGAAGAATTGGAGTCGCTGGTGAAAAATTATCCTACCTTAAAACGCGCCCGTTTCTGGATGACTTTTGGCGATGAATATCTTACTCATCTTCGTGTGATTCAGAATATTGGTATGTCGCGAATCGATCCTGTTAAATACAAGGGAATTGATATAATTCCACTCGAGTTTTTAAAGGCCGTACTCCCCGATCCAGGCGATTTGGGTGAAAATTATACCGGCGAAACTTCTATTGGTTGCCGTATCAAAGGATTGAAAGACGGTAAAGAGCAAACTTATTATGTTTGGAACAACTGCAGCCACCAGGTTGCCTATCAGGAAACGGGTACGCAGGGTGTTTCATATACAACCGGTGTTCCAGCAATGTTGGGCGCAATGATGGTGCTCACTGGAAAATGGAGTGGAAAAGGAGTTTTCAATGTTGAAGAATTCAATCCTGATCCGTTTATGGAAAAAATTGGCGAACATGGATTGCCCTGGAACGAAGTTTTTAATATTGATTTGGAATTATAACTACAAGGTGCATGGTGCAAAGAGCTAAGCGCAGGATTTTCTTTGCCCTTTGCTCTTTGCCCTTTGCTCTTTGCTAAACTTAAAAGCATTGGATTACTCAAAAATACCTTCACCTGCTTTTGTTTTAGATGAAAAACTGCTGCGCCAAAACCTTGAATTAATTAACCGGGTTCAGAAAGAGGCAGGCATCGAAATTATTCTGGCTTTCAAAGGTTTCGCCATGTGGAGTGCATTCCCGCTGGTTAGGGAATATCTAAACGGCGCCACTGCAAGTTCTTTGTTCGAGGCCAGGTTATGTTTCGAGGAGATGAAAACCCGCGCCCACGTTTATTCTCCTGTTTATTTCGAAAATGAATTTGAGGAGTTGTTGAGTTACAGCAGCCACATGGTTTTTAATTCAATCAGTCAGTTTCAAAAATTTTATCCTGAAACGAAAAAGGCGGATCATCCTGTTTCATGCGGCATTCGGGTAAATCCTGAATTCTCGGATGTAGGCACCGAGCTTTACAATCCCAGCGCAGCCGGTTCGCGCCTGGGAGTTGGCAGCGCTGAATTTCCTGAAGAACTGCCGGAAGGAATTGAGGGAATTCATTTTCATGTTTTGTGTGAATCGGATTCATTCAGCCTTGAAAAAGTGCTTGAAAATCTTGAGGTTAAATTTGGAAAACATCTGCACCAGGTAAAATGGGTGAATATGGGCGGCGGTCATTTAATGACACGAAAAGGATTCGACCATCAGCATTTGATTCAATTGTTAAAGAATTTCAAACAGAAATTCAATGTTAAAGTGATACTTGAACCAGGCAGCGCCATTGCCTGGGAAACCGGCGTTTTAGTTTCAACAGTAAAAGACATTGTTGAACACAAAGGAATAAAAACCGCCATTTTGGACGTTTCGTTTACAGCTCACATGCCCGATACACTTGAAATGCCTTATCGCCCCAAAATAATTGGTGCTTCCGAACCAAACGAAAACAGTAAATATCCTTATCGTCTTGGCGGAGTAAGTTGTTTGGCGGGTGATTATATGGAAGCATACGATTTTGGTCATGATTTGCAGGTTGGAGAAAATGTTATATTTCTCGATATGATTCATTATACCATGGTAAAAACGACCATGTTTAATGGTGTTAACCATCCTGCAATTGCAATCTGGAGAGAAAATGATCAATTGGAAATTGTAAGAAAGTTTGGCTACGAAGATTTCAAGGCAAGACTGTCGTAAAAACAGACTTTTTGATTTTAGTAATCAGTCTTGAGATAAGTAGGTTCAGCTAATAATTTATGTAACATCAACCTAAAAACTAAACCATGAAAAAATTTTGTTTGTTATTCATCGTTAGCATCTTAAGTATTACTGTGTTCAGTCAGACCCAAACAAACGAGCGGGCAAAATGGTTTACTGATTCGCGTTTTGGAATGTTTATCCACTGGGGCATTTACAGTGGTGCCGAAGGTTACTGGAAAGGTGAAAAACTGAGGAACGACAACAATTACGCTGAATGGATTTACTACCGCAACCGCATTGAAAAAGAAGAATACCTGACACTGCTCGACCGGTTTGACTGGGATGAAATTAATCCGGAGGAATGGGTGATTCTGGCTAAAAAATCGGGGATGAAGTATGTTACTTTCACCGCAAAACATCATGATGGATTTGGTTTGTGGGACAGTAAAGTGAGCAATTATGATTTGGGCAATTACACCAATCCAAAGCGTGATATTGTAAAAGAACTGGCCGATGCCTGTAAAAAACACGGATTAAAGCTGGGCTTGTATTATTCGCACTGGGTTGACTGGGAACATGAATATGGTTGGGATCACAACAAGGAATTAACAGGAATTTCGCCCGAAAAATATGACAAGTACTGGCAGGAGAAAGTAATTCCGCAAATGCGTGAGCTGCTAACTAATTATGGCGAAATCTCCATATTTTGGTTCGACATGTGGATTCACCATTCGCAAACGGTGGTTACAAAAGAACAATTGATTCAGTTAAAAGGATTAATCAGGGAACTTCAACCTAATTGCCTTGTAAATTCGCGACTTGGACTTTCCATTGAGGAAGACCCGGATATTGATTTTAAAACACTGGGCGACAATTCACTGGGAAACAGAGTGGAAGAATTCCCATGGCAATCTCCGGCAACTGTTGCCCATTCGTGGGGATTTCATGCAACCGACAATGAATGGAAATCAACAACTTCATTATTAAAAGCATTGATAAATAATGTTAGTCTGAACGGAAATCTGATGCTGAACATCGGACCACGTGCCAACGGAAATGTACCACACGAAATTGAACAACGATTGCTTGAAATGGGAAACTGGCTGGAAGTAAACGGTGAATCTGTTTATGGTTCCAGAGCTTTTGAATTACCAAAAAACCAGCATGACTGGGGTAAAATTACATACAAAAAAACAGAAACCGGAACGAAACTTTACCTTCATGTTTTTAACTGGCCACTGAATAAGGAATTGTACCTTACGGGAATAAAAACTAAACCCGAAAAGATTTATTTACTTGCAGACAAACAAAAATTGCCCCTGAAATTTGACCACTCTGAAGTTTTAACAACAGTTCAACTTCCTATAATGCAACCCGACCCGTATGTTTCAGTAATTGTTCTGGAATATAACAACAAACCGGAAATTGAAGACGGATTAGTCGGCAAAACCGTGGATGGTGGTTTTTCTTTAACTCCACAAAATCAAAAACCGGCCGATATAACATTGTCAGTCAATAAAAAAGAAAGAGAAGGAACTGTGCCGGAATATGTTGTGGTAAAAGAAAATACATCGTTAAGCTGGAACATTTACATTGACGAGCCAGGTGAAAAACGGATTGATGTTTCATACAGTTTTCAGCAAAATACCATTGGCAGCCGGATTATGGTTAAAGCTGCAAATATGGAATTAACCCACAATGTTTCCAACACCGGAAAAACAATTGGTGAACCAAATGAAAACTGGGTTATCGACAATTTCAGTTCGAATCGACTGGGTAAAATTAATTTTCCTGAAAATGGTCTTTATACCGTTGAATTGGAAATAGTGCCGGGAGAAAATGAAGAGGTGAAATTCCAATGGATTTGGATATATTAGACACTGACAACAATTGACTTTATTTCAAAGAGTTATAATTAAACATACAAATCCACCATATAACTTTATCAACAATTGTTAATATCTCTGGTTCATATGTTGTGTATTTATTCAACTTAAAAACCTTGACAAGTACATTTTATTTTCTGTATATTTGTTTCATCAGGTGAGCGATAAAAGGCAGCTTTGAAAGTGTGGAAGTGGAAAAGTTACTTAGTTGAAACCGGAACATTTCTCTCCGACCTTCGGGAAGGCACACCGGAAAAGCCGAAGTTTGAACAAGACTTACTGGAAAGTCACAGTTCATTCAATCATCGGAAGAGAAATCCAGAAGTTCTTTCAAGATTGAGTCATCAGGCAGGAGTGGTAAAGATTTCGATCCGCATTACAAAACTGCACAACTCCAAGGGGATAAAACCAGGAGGAGTTGGTTGTGGGAAGCAGATTCCGCAAGGAAGAAGCCGAAGATACTGCATGACACTTCGTCCATAGCGACATCCGGAAAGTCGAATGGACAGCTTAAAGGTTTTGCCGTAGAAAGCTAGACCCGAGAGCCATGGGCAACAAATAATTCGAAAGAGTTAGATGAAGCCGGCCGGAATAACAGTAGCCTGGCGCTGAAAGCGACTTTGGTTGCAGCCAGTGAATGGGAACTATTCGTAACAGAGTAGTTCCCATTTTTGCTTTATAACCGTTTTGATTGATAATTTTCAATTCACCCGGAACTACCAAAGCAGGTCTGTTTTTATTCTTATTTAGTTTGATTATAAATCACAGGGAATTTGTCATTTTTATCTGTTCTTAGGGGTTACTTTATTTATATAATCAGAACTTATAGGTAGGAAGGACGCTTTTCCCTAATTATTAAATCAATCATTACTTAGAAAGAAACTAAGGAGACATTTATGTCTCCTTTTTTCATTTACATTCTTTCAGGCATTTCAATACCCAAAAGGTTCATTCCCTTTTTAACAATCACAGCAACTGTGGCCGACAGTATTAAACGGAAGTTGCGTTGGTCTGTATTTGGTTCCGAAAGAATTGAATACTCATGATAAAACTGATTAAATTCCTTCACTAGCTCATAGCAATAATTTGCCAAAACTGCCGGACTGAAATTAACACCAGCTTCTTTTAAGGTAACCGGGAATAGTGTTATTCGTTTAAGAAGATCCTTTTCTTTTGTAGATAATGAATTCAACTTAAGATTTGTATCAATAGGAATATTATTATCACTGGCTTTGCGTAAAACCGATTTAATCCTTGCGTAAGTGTACTGTATAAACGGTCCTGTATTGCCATTAAAATCAATTGATTCCTCGGGATTGAACATCATATTTTTGCGGGGATCAACTTTTAAAATAAAGTACTTTAAAGCTCCCAATGCAATCATTCTGAAAGTATCCTCAGCCTCTTCTTTCGATAAAGATTCCAATTTTCCCAATTCAGCAGACATATCGCGGGCAACCTGAATCATTTCATCGATCAGATCATCTGCATCCACCACCGTTCCTTCTCTGGATTTCATTTTACCTGAAGGGAGCTCAACCATTCCGTACGAAAAATGATACAAATCTTTACCCCATTTAAAACCAAGCTTATCAAGAAGAACAGCCAGGATCTGAAAATGGTAATTTTGTTCATTCCCAACGACATACACCATTTTATCAATGTTAAAATCATTGTACCGCATTTTAGCCGTTCCAATATCCTGAGTAATATAAACAGAAGTGCCGTCACTTCTGAGCAATATTTTCTGGTCAAGGCCATCATCAGTTAAATCGGCCCACACCGAACTATCATCCTTTTGGTAAAATATTTTTTCCCTGACACCACGCAAGACCTCTTCCTTTCCAATAAGATAGGTTTCTGATTCATAATAAATTTTATCGAAATCAACGCCCAATTTTTTGTACGTCAAATCGAAACCTTTGTAAACCCATTCATTCATGGTTCTCCAAAGGTTTATGGTATCTTCATCATTTGCCTCCCATTTTAATAAAAGTTCGCGTGCTGCCAAAATCGAGGGTGCTTTGCTTTCTGCCTCTTCCTTTGAAAAACCCTGCTCAATCAATTCTGCTATTTCTGCTTTAAAATGTTTATCAAATTCGACGTAAAATTCACCAACCAAATGATCGCCTTTCATTCCCGAATTTTCGGGTGTTTTGCCATTTCCCCACTTTTGCCAGGCATACATCGACTTGCAAATATGAATTCCCCTATCGTTGACAATATTGGTTTTTATTACATTACTTCCATTCGCCTTTAATATTTCGGAGATTGAGTACCCAAGCAAATTATTTCTGATATGCCCTAAATGAAGCGGTTTATTTGTATTCGGCGAAGAATATTCAACCATTACCGTTTTCGACTTTTCGTCAGGAATGACAGTTCCAAAATTCTCATTATTATAGGCTAGTTTTAGGTTTTCGAGCCAATAGTCATTCGCGATTTCTAAATTTAAAAATCCTTTAATTACGTTAAAAGATTGAATAAGTCTGATCTTTGCCAATAAGTATTCACCAATTTCAGTCCCTGTTTCTTCTGCTGATTTCTTTGAAAACCGGAGAAAGGGAAATACAACCAGCGTAAAATCACCTGTCTGATCTTTTCGGGTATTTTGAATTTGAATTTGATTTTCTTCGACAATAAAATTGTACAGTTCTTTTAATGCAACTTCAGTCGCCTGATGAATTAAATTTTCAATCTTCATTATGAATTATTTTTGGAGCGACAAAGATAATATTTTAAGGGCTGGCTTATACCCTGTCAAAAAAAAAGCCCTGCCGAAGCAGAGCTTTTAAATATTTCATTCAAAATTACTTTTTAATTTTTCTTGATTTTTGCAACTTCCCATTCTACCCTGCGGTTCTTTTTCCTGTTATCTTCCGAAGTATTTGGAACTGCCGGTTTACTTTCACCATAATTGTTTGAACCAATATATGCATTGTTCACACCTTTTGAAAGCAGGTATTTAACAACTTCCTGAGCACGTTTTTCTGACAATTTCATATTGTATTTATCTGTTCCAAGGTCGCAAGCGTGACCACCAATTACAATATTGAATTCTTTGCTGGCAATCAAGGTTTGAACTAATTTGTCCAGTTCAGCTTTACCTTCTGGTTTCAAATCAGATTTATTCAAGTCAAAGTAAATGGTTGGAACAACTAATTCAGTCCAATCCGGGCAACCATTATTTTCTTTTGAACCTGCTTCGTTCGGACATTTGTCTTCACAGTCAATAACACCGTCACCATCTGAATCCAACGGACAACCATTAACATCTACCGGACAACCTTTGGGTGTATTTGGACATTTGTCTTTTGGATCCGGAACTCCATCTTCGTCTGTATCAGGACAACCTTTGAATTTTGCCAAACCGGCTACAGTTGGACAGTCGTCATCTTTGTCTGGGATTCCGTCACCGTCTGTATCAGGACATCCGTTAAATTTAGGATCACCTGCCTGATCAGGACAATCATCTTTGTAATCCGGAACACCGTCACCATCGCGGTCAAGCGGACAACCATTTTCATCAACTGCTACTCCGGGAGGAGTGCCAGGGCACTTGTCCTTTTTGTCAGGTACACCATCACCATCTTCGTCTTTTGCTTTTCCAAATGCAAATTCAATGATACCAGTCAATTTTAATAAATCGTCAGTAGTAGTAACTTGTCTGTAATCCGGCACTGAGCCTGCCCGGGTACCTTCAACACCATTTACGTATCCAGCCTCTATAAACAATGAAGTATTTGTGCTAATAGGAAATTTAAATCCTAATCCGGCATTCCATGCAAAACCATCTCCCTGGTTATCCCACATCATACCACCACCACCATAAAGGTAAGGCTGAACGGCTGCTGTTTCACTGAAAATATAACCATTGTAAAATTTGTACCTTAAATTAAGGTATACATCCTGATAATCAATACCTCCACTTTCATAGCCGCCATTTGAATTTAATCTTAAATCAAACGAAGGACTTAAATAACGACTGAGATAGAATTCATGGTCAAAACCTCCAATCTCACCTTTATTAAGATTGTAGTGAACACCAGGGCCTAATCCAATAGCCCATTTGCTATCAGCATTTTGGGCAATAGTAGTCCCCAAAACCATTAAGAGTGATAAAAATAAGAGCGTAATCTTTTTCATAATTTAAAGTTTTATTTTTGTTTTTATTTTAAAAGGCAATATATTAATTAATTACAATCTAACAAAACTATATTCAGCGGAAATCGCATTTTTATTATATAATTTTTTAACAAATTTATACATTTATATTAAATATAATACTAATAATAAAAAAATTGTTCGTAATTATTGACATAGAAACAACCGGAAATAACTGTAAATACAGCAATATTACTGAACTAGCTGTTTATCAGCATAACGGACAGAAGATAACAAACCTTTACACAACGTTAATCAATCCGGGAATCGACATTCCATATTACATTACTACGCTAACTGGAATTGATAACGAAATGGTAAAAAATGCCCCAAAATTCCACGAAGTAGCTAAAATTATCATTGAATTAACAGCTGGTAGAACATTTGTAGCTCATAATGTAAAATTTGACTATGGATTTATCAGGGAAGAATTCAGCAGACTGGGATATGATTTCAACCTAACTACTTTATGTACTGTTCAGTTAGCCAGAAAACTTTTACCTGGTCACAGTTCTTATTCTCTCGGAAAACTATGTTCTGATCTCGGAATAGAAATCAATGGCAGACATCGTGCCCCGGGAGATGCATTGGCTACAGTTAAACTTTTTGAGTTGTTATTACAGAAAAACGCATTAATTGAAAATTCAAAAAACGGCAACTTCAAACTTTTTTGAAACCGTTTAATTTTCTTTCGAATCAGGTTCTTCACTGCCAGCCTTCTTTTCCTCCTTCTCTTCTTCAGAAAAATCAAGTAAATCTTTTTGCTGGAGTGTATTATACCACAACAATACCTTTTTTATGTCAGAAACATATACCCTATCCTTGTCATATTCCGGGACAATCTTTTCAAAATATGCTTTTAGTTCATTTCCCGATGATTTTGGAGAAATTGCTGGTCCTTTATTTTCGATATCAGATATCACCCTGAAAATATCCTTTAGCGGAACATCACCATTTTCGGTATAAATTGCAATGTCTTCCAACGCCGACACTTTTGAAGTTGAATGGACCGGTATTCTTTTTAAGGTATCCAGCGACTCAACAATAATATTATTCTTCGATTCAGCAACCATTTTGAATAATCCCGACTGCCCTGAAATTGATAATATCCCTTTTAGCATGTTTTTAAATTTTTTTGCGAATATACGATTTTTGTGTATCCTGAGAAAAAATCAAACAATCAATCAAAATTCAGTTGATATGAAATTCCAAACTTTGTCCATCTTCCCGGTTGTTCTACGTTCCCAATATCAACATAATCCAAATCAAAAATGTTGTTTACTGAAATGTAAAGTTCCAGTTTCTTTCTGATATAGCTCAGTTTTCCATCAAAAATCCAAAATGGATCGTAATCCACTTCAGTTCCCCAGCTTCCACTTTCAAACCGGGTATATGTACCTTCCCTGTCCTGAAATAAAACTTTTAAATCAACAGTAAAATTCTTTAATAAAGTTTGATTTAGTGACCCGACAAACTTATGCTTTAAATGGTCTAAAACATAATATGAAATAAAATCAAAATCTTCTTTTTCAAGATTATTATAAAAATAGTTAAGGCTAACGTTATTCGGAAGATGGTGCCCAAGGTATTTTTTTAAATTGAATTGCAACTGAATTTCGGTTCCATAGCTATTTATTTGAGTCAGATTCTGAGGCTGCCACTTATCTGTATTATTTATTTTTACCCAATCAATTATATCTTTTCCCTTTCGATAAAAGCCAATCCAGTAACCATGAACAATTCCTGAATTCAATTTAAAACCACCCTCAAGCGCAGCCGTTTTTTCAGGTTTTAAATCGGGATTTCCAATATTTGTCGGGCCCTGGTAATATAAATCGGTAAAAGTTGGCATCCGCAATGAAGTGTTGAAAGAAGTCAAAATCTTTAATGATTTTGAAATATCATAACTAACATCAATTCCCGGGAAAAAATTCATTCCCAGATTACTTTCTGAAATATAATTACTTAACAATCCGGCGCTTAAAGTCCATTTATCAGAATAATAGACGTGCTCTGCAAATCCTGAAATAATATTTCGCGTTTTCGATTTGGTAAATTCGGCATCTTCACCGGGCACTTTCACCGGAGAATCCATTTCTTCTCCAAGCACATTACTTAATATATTTTCTGAACGAAATTCAATTCCAAATGCGGATTTTCCCCATTTTGATTGAACCCATGAATTTAAATTTCCACCATAAGTATTTGTTAAATGATAATTGTGAGTGGTGTACCACGAAGGCGGATTATCGCGAAAAAGTTCGAACCTGTCCTGATGGCGCCGCCAGTAAACAACCGGAGTTAAATGAAATTTCGAATTAGATTCCCATTTGAGTGATGAAATTAATGATTTGGTTTCTTCGTACTGATTTGGATATTTCGGTGTATAAAAACTATTCGCACCAAAACCCTTTTCTGAAAAACCCAACTGAAAACTCATTTTCCCTTTTTCAGCCATCAACTGGTTGGAATAAAATATATTGGAAATATCAAAATCGGTGTTTTCGATATAACCGTCAGAGATTTTTTTGTTTAGCGATAATGAATTCTGAAGTTTTCCGGTTTTAAAAGATCCCGATAAATCTGCATCAAAATATCGAAAACTACCGGCACTTAATTGCAAATCAACCGAATTTGAACCTGTTTGTCGGGTGACAATATTAATTGCCCCCGAAAATGCATTTGGACCGTAAACCCTGGCTGCCGGACCTTCAAGAATTTCAATCCGTTCTACCTGACTTAAACTTACAGGAATGTTTAAATTGTGATGTCCGGTTTGAGGGTCGGTGATGTTGATGCCGTTTAAAAGAATTAATGTTTGATCGAAAGTCCCCCCCCTGATACTCACATCAGCCTGCACTCCTTCTGCACCCCGCTGCCGAACATCAACTCCGGCTGCATACTCGAGCAAATCCTGAACACTCTGAGCCGGCGAAGTCTCAATTTCCTTTCTGTCAATCACGGAAACAATCCGTGCCACCTGCGAATACAATGCAGGAGAACGTTGGGCACTGACCTCTATCTCATCCAGATCATATTCCATTTTAATTTCAGTAGTGTCTTGTTCGGTAGCAATTGTAACTGCAGGAACTGACAACAGATATGCAGTTGCCAATACAGAAATCACAACCACCCTGTTCATGGTCTGGAATATGGAGTAACTTTTCCTTTTCCATTTACTGAAAATCAAAACTTGTTGTGCAATTTTTCTAAAACCTTTCCCTTTCATTATTTTTATATCGAACGGCGAAGATACAATTTGAAAACAAATGAAAAAATATCATTTTGTTTACCCTTTCTGCAAAATATTAAAACATAAACAGTTAGATGGAGGTGAACAACTTTATATAAAAAATGTTCACGACGCTATAAAGATTCTTTATACAGTATAGAAAAAATCAACGAAGAAAAATCTAAAAATTATTTTATTTGAGGTATTTGCAGCTTATATTTGTTTAGACAAATTAAAAATAAGACACCGTTAAAAAATAAGACACCATGACTCAAGTACAATTTAACAACGCACTACTCGGATTAAGCAGCAAATTACATTATTATGCTTTAAGCTTAACATCGGATTCAGAAAAGGCAGATGATTTGCTCCAGGAGACGTTTTTAAAAGCCTTAACCTATCGCGACAAGTTTGCGCAAAACACAAACTTCAAGGCGTGGATCTATACCATCATGAAAAACACCTTCATTAATGACTACCGCAGAAACGTGAAAACCAAAAACACTTTTGATGGTTCGAACAATGATTTTCATTTGTTGTTTTCGACAGACAAAGTTTATCCTGGTCCCGATTCGTTTTACAGTTCAAAAGAAATCAACAAAACAATTGATGCTCTTGAAGACGAATATAAAGTACCTTTTACCATGTTTCTGGATGGTTACAAATACAAAGAAATTGCTGAGGAACTGGAATTACCGCTTGGAACAGTTAAAAGTCGAATTTTCTTTACCCGCAAAAAATTGGAAAAATCATTAAAAGATTACGCAAATAATTAATATTTTCGGGTTATTATAATTAAAAGATTCTCAATTGAGAATCTTTTTTTTTGATCTTAAAGGACATTAAGAAATGATGAAAAAAATTGCAGTTCATTTAGCAGAAGGTTTTGAAGAAATAGAAGCCGTAAGTATTATTGATGTTTTGCGCAGGGCGGAAATAAATGTAACGATAGTTTCGGTTACTGAAAAAGCAGAAGTTACGGGCTCTCATGGCATAAAAATTATTGCTGACCAGCTTTTCAATGTCATTAATTATGAATTGGTTGACATGATTATATTACCTGGCGGAATACCGGGAGCATCG
>DATITY010000172.1:0-4013 GCA_035467235.1 Draconibacterium sp.
TTTACTTATAATTGTTTTATTTTCAGCAGGTAATTCAAACACTCAGCAAATACAAATCACTTCAGAACAGGGAAACTGGCAACTACTTGTAAATAACCAGCCCTTTTTATTAAAGGTGTGGGCAACAAAACTTTCAATCCACAACTCCGGGATGCCATAAACGAAGCGGCAAAGGCAATAAAGGCAATTGACCCGTATCATTTGTTAATGACTGTAATTGGCACCAGTAGAATGGAAAAAGTTGCCGAGATTGTGAAACAATGTCCCAACCTCGATTTACTTGGAATAAATACTTATTGTGATATACATACACTTTGTCTGAAACCTTGAAAAAATATGGCTGTAACAAACCTTATGTAATTGCCGGGTGGGGCCCCGATGGTTACTGGGAAGTGCCAAAAACCTCGTGGGGAGCGCCTTACGAACAAACCGGCCGCGAAAAACTCGATTGTTACGAATTAAAATACCGCAAATCCATCGAAAGCAGGAACTGCCTCGGTTCGTGTGTTTTTACTTGTACCACAAACAGGAAACCACTCACAACTGGTTTAGCATGTTCGACGAAAAAGAACGGGAAACACCGCTTCCAAAACTAATGAAATAGTTGTGGACAGGAGAACGCGATGCAAACCTGGCTCCGGTTGTCGATTCTTTAAACATCGAAAAATTTGTTCGGTATCAGGATATTAAACTAAAACCAGTTTCGCAACACAACGCAAATGTTACAGCATCGGACCCTGACAACGACGCACTAACGTAATTATGGGAAATCAGGCCGGAAGCACTTTACGCGTACTATGCCGGACAGAAAAAAAAACACCCGAAATAATCCCGGGATTGATTAACGATCAAAAAACTTCAATCATTTTTTTTGCGCCCAAAGAGAAAGGCGCATAGTGGCTTTTTGTTTATGTATTTGATAAAAACAAACAGTTTTCGACGGCTAATTTGCCTTTTTTAGTGGAGTAAAATAAGATTATTTACCTGTTGATTTTAAGCTGATTGAATTTTATATTTATTCAATTCATTAAATATTCATAAACAAGTATTCCTCCGTAATATCCGGTAATGCAAATCAAAATGGTTGTTATGGCATAAAGGCCAAAATCAATCCATTTTAACCAGGTTTCTTCTTTTTTTTCGATTTTGAGATAAACCTTTAAAGTGGTCCCAATCAAAGCCGAAAAAACTGTGAATTCGGCAAAAAGTTCGTGGGTACTTTGAATTACACCGGCTGTTCCATATAATTCTTTGGTCAGAAATGCACCACTGAAATATGCAGCAACAACAGTAAGTGCACCGATACATAACATCCAGAAACCTGTTTCCTGAAAGAAGTTGTTCTTCCTGAAAAACAGGTAAATCACTTCGAACAGAAATCCGGTCAGTATCAATACAATCGGGAAATGTACCACCATTGGATGTATATGTTCCAGTTTAAACATATTTTTTGATTTACTTTCTGTCAAATATAATCAGTTTCGCTTTCAGGCAAAGGAGAAAACTCCTGTTTTTGAAATCCGGATATTCAGGCAATTTTATAATCGCAACGAATAATAATTACAATACTGTAATCGCTAAAAAAAGCGATTATTTTTTGATATTTTCGAAGTCTTAAACTAAACTATATAATTTTATCAATTCAATCAAAATGAAAAACCTGTTTAAACAATCAATTGCCATGTTTGCATTAATTGCATTAATCTCTTGTGCGAAAGAGAAAACCGAATGGTCGGTTACATCTCCTTCTGAAAATATCAGATTTTCCGTCAGTCTGGACGAAAACAACCAGTTAATGTACAACGTTTCGATGGTTGAATCAGGCACTGCCAGTCCAATAATTACAAATTCCCCATTGGGTATCCGCCGGGCCGATGACACGTTTGTTCAGAATATGAAATTTGTATCAATGGAACCGGTTTCCACAATTGATGAAACATTTTCGCTTCCCATCGGCAAACGCAAAATAATCAATAACGTGGTGAATGAGATGACATTGAATTTTGAAAACGAAAATGGCGCTCAAATTCAGTTAATTGTAAGGGCAAGTGACGATGGCGTTGCTTTTCGTTACCGTTTTCCCAATTCTGATGAAAAATTTTACTCGGTTGAGGAAGAACTTACAGGTTTTTCCATTGCAGGTGAGGGAAAAACATGGATGGCTCCTTATGACAAAGTATCCACTTATTCGCCCGGTTACGAAAGGTATTTTGAAAATGGGATTCCAATCGGAACAACTGCTCCGGGTGAAGAAGGCTGGTGTTTGCCTGCGCTTTTTCAAACCAAAAATGCATGGATGCTGTTAACAGAAGCTGCTCTCGACTCTAACTATTTTGGCTCACACCTTCAACCCAATGCCGACGGGGGAAAATATACACTGAGAATGCCTGAAGCCACCGAAGCCAACAACGTGTGCACAAATATTCCTTCTTCAACTTTGCCATGGGCAACTCCATGGCGGGCGATGATTATTGGGAAAAACCTTTCAGATGTTGTTGAATCGGATATGGTTGTTGAGTTAAATCCACCATCTGCAATTTCCGATGAAACGTGGATTAAACCAGGTCGCGCTTCGTGGAGTTGGTGGAGTGACGGACCAAGTTCGAAAAACTTTGAATCGCTTAAAAAATTTGTTGACTTGTCAGTTGAAATGGGTTGGGAATACTCTTTGGTTGATGCCAACTGGGATTTAATGACCGGCGGAAATGTGGAAGAACTGATAAAATATGCTAATTCAAAAAATATTGGGATATTAATGTGGTACAATTCCGGAGGACCTCATAATGATGTTACCGAGCGTCCGCGCGATATTATGAGTAATCCAGAATTGCGGAAAGCAGAGTTCAAAAAACTGGCCGACTGGGGTGTGAAAGGGGTAAAAGTTGATTTCTTTCAGAGCGATAAACCACAGATTATAAAACAGTATTTCGATATTTTAAAAGACGCTGCCGACAACAAAATCATGGTGAATTTTCACGGTTGCACCATGCCACGCGGCTGGAACAGAACCTGGCCAAACCTGGTTTCGATGGAAGCAGTCAGGGGTGCCGAATCATATGGTTTCGACACTACTTATACAGAAAAAGCGGTTTGGCACAACACAATTCTTCCGTTTACGCGAAATGTAATTGGCTCGATGGATTACACGCCGGTAACTTTTTCCAATCAAAAATTCCCTCACAAAACTTCATTTGGTCACGAACTGGCTTTGTCTGTTGTTTATGAGTCGGGTATTTTACACCTGGCCGATAATTGCGAATCATACAGATCGCTGCCTGAAGAACCAAAATCATTTTTAAAAAATATACCTGTCGTTTGGGATGATTCAAAATTGCTTGCCGGTTATCCGGGCGAAGATTGTGTGATTGCCAGAAAAGCAGGCGACACATGGTACATTGGCGGCATTAACGGAACAAATGTAAAGAAATCCTGGGAAATTGACCTTTCACGGCTGGAGGGAACTGACTTTTCAGGGATTGTAATAACCGATGGTGAAACCAACAAACAATTCTCCTATTCAGAATTAACCATTAAATCAGGCGGAAAACTGCTGGTTGATGTTTTGCCTTATGGCGGGTTTGTGGCCACTCTGAAATAAACAATAAATTGACGATTCCTTTTGAATCACTGATTGATGAATATAAATAAAAAGTATTTCTGCTAACGGTTATATACAGGGTTTAACAAGTGCCATGCATCCTGTTTATTAATAATCTATAACTGATAAAAATGAAAAACTCGTTTAAAAACTTAACCGGCATCCGCCTTTATGCACTTTTTATCCTTCGTTTGGTAATTGGATGGCATTTTCTATATGAAGGAGTTACCAAACTGATGATGATGCCCAACTGGACTTCGGCTGATTACCTGCAGGCTTCGTCGTGGTGGTTTGCACCCGTTTTTCACTGGATTGCCGAAAGTCCGTCATTGTTGGTAATGGTTGACTGGCTCAATATCATCGGAATGATTGTGGTTGGTGTTACCCTTATTTTTGGTTTGTTCGAACGTGTGGG
>DATITY010000173.1:0-12803 GCA_035467235.1 Draconibacterium sp.
CAACTCGCTGAGTACACCAAACAATCAATAGACAATACATTTCGAAGCGCAAAAATTAAGGATGATAAAAAAAATCCTATGCCTGCCTTGCCCGGACTGCGGAAATCTCCCATTAAACACATCGTTTACATTACCAAGTAAAACCGGACTTTTGATGAGGTTTTTGGTCAGCTGAAAAATTCAAATGGCGACAGCACACTGGCCAGGTATGGCATAAACAACGAATATACCTTACCGCACAACATGTACGGCAAATTTCCGGGCCTGCGCATCAGTCCGAACCACATAAAGGCAGCGCAGCAATTCTCCTATTCCGACAACTATTACTGCGACAGCGATGCGTCTGTTCATGGCCACCACTGGATGGTTGGCGTGATACCAAACGAGTGGGTTGAAGCAAATGCGGCCACGTCAAAAACTGCAATGATTTTTTCAAAAGCCCCGGGACGCCGTTTCCCCAAAACCATTGGAAGTGTTGATCCTGAAGATTATGCTGAGATTGGCGGACTTTGGGAAGCACTTGAACGTGAAAATGTATCTTTTTACAATTTTGGAGAAGCCAATGAAGCCGGTCACGAGCGCGAGGAATGGTATGATACAAATACAGGAGCTGCGCATGGTGTAATGATCCCCATGCAAAATGCTTTGTTCACAAGAACAAGTCGTGATTATGCCGGATATAACATGAATATTCCCGATCAGTACCGTATGGATCAGTTTGAAAGAGAGTTTACCACAAAATGGATTAAAGGAAAAGAAAAGCTGCCGTCGTTAATAACCATGCAAGTTCCCAATGATCATGGTGCCGATATCAGACCCGAAGACGGATATCCTTATCAGCATTCGTTTATGGTTGATAACGATTTGGCAGTTGGACGGATTTTGCATTTCCTGTCGCGCACCAAATACTGGAAAGATATGCTTGTCATTATTACCGAAGACGATCCCCAGGGTGGAGTTGACCACATCGACGGGCACCGATCTATTTTGATGATGGCCGGTCCGTATGTAAAGAAAGGATACGTTTCTCACACTCACGCCAATTTTGGTTCCATCCTGAAAACAATTTACAACATTTTGAATGTGCCGTATGTAAACCAGTTTGATGTGACTGCATCTTTACTTCAGGATTTTTTCACGCCAGTTCCCGATTATACACCATACACCCTTGAGTTGCACGATTCGCGCATATTTGATGCAGAACTGTCGATGAAAAAATACAACAAAACCATCGACTGGCGCAAAATACAACAGGGACCCGAAATAGATAATCCGGAAATAGAACGCAAAGTACTTTACGAAAACAAATAAGTAATTCTAAAAAATATCATCTCATGAAAAAGTTTTTTAAAATATTTGGAATATTATTGATCCTATTATTTGCAGGGATTATTGCATGGATGTTTACAAATATGACCGACCGTCATTCAGGATACAAGGCTGACATGAAAATTATCAGTACCACTCCTGATATCCTGAATGCAGGTTTTGCCGCAGTGACTATTACTCCTGAAGTTCCTGATCGCTGGGTGGATGCTGATGGTGATGCAGAGTATAATCCAAAAGACGGCGATACGTTTACGGATGGCAATGGGAATGGTAAATTCGATCCTGTGTGGATTGCAGGATTCAGTAACAGGAGGCCTGCCAACGGAATTCATGATGACACCTGGGCACGGACAATGATAATTGATGATGGTAAAACACGACTGGCAATTGTAATTATCGATGCCATTGGTTTTATGAATGACGATGTTGTTGATGTCCGAAAAATGATTCCCGCCGAAGCAGGTATAACCTACACCATCATTTCATCGACTCATACGCACGAAGGGCCTGACATGCTTGGATTGTGGAGTGGAACACCACTGAAAGACAAGTTCAACAAGGAATACATGAAGTTTGTGAAAGGACAGATTGTAAAATCAGTGGTTGAGGCGTCAAAAAATATGCGTCCTGCAAAATTTGAAATTTCGCAGGATTTGACAGGAGCAATTCCTTTGGTGAAAGATACCCGCAAACCCGAAGTATTCGATTCAGGATTAAGGTTGATTAAAGCGATTGACAAGGAAAACGGTGCAGTAATGGGTTCGGTTGTTGCATGGGCTAACCACCCCGAAACATTGTGGAGCAAAAATCTGCTGGTTTCTTCGGATTATCCTCATTTTGTGCGCGAAGGCGTTGAAAAGGGAGTATTCAACGGCGACACGCTAATGAAAGCCGGAATTGGTGGTGTGTGTTTGTATACCAATGGTGCGGGTGGCGGATTAATGACCACTCATCCAAGTCTGCCGGTAAAAGATCCGTTCACCGGAGCAGAGTTTAACGAACCCTCCTTTGCAAAAGCCGAAGCAGAAGGAAAACAGCTTTCGCTTTTGGCTTTAAATGCCATGGAAAATCCAGTTGAAATAGTTGAAAAAGCGGGTATTTCTGTAGTCGTGCGTACTATTCCAATGAAAATAGAAAATACGATGTTTAAACTTGGAGCTGCACTCGGAATAATGAAACGCGGCACAGTAGGTTGGATGAAAATGCGATCGGAACTGGCCGTGGTAAAGATTGGTCCGATTTCGCTGGTAACCATTCCCGGAGAGATTTATCCCGAAATTATCAACGGCGGGGTAGAAGCGCCCGAAGGAAGTGATTTTGGAGTTGCACCGCATGAAGTTCCCCCGATTCGTGAAATGATGCCCGGAAAATACAAATTGGTTCTGGGGCTGGGCAATGACGAAATCGGGTACATCATTCCCAAAAGCCAGTGGGATGTAAAAGCCCCTTACACGTATAGCCGCGATAATTCTCCTTACGGTGAAGAAAATTCGCTCGGCCCGGAAACAGCCGGTGTAATTCACAGCAATTTAAAGGAGATGCTTGGAGAGTTATAGAAGCGGGAAGCTGGAAGTCGGGAGACCGGAGTTGGAAGAATTAGGCAGTATGCAGTAGGCAAAGAGCGGAAAGCAGTGAGTAAGACGCAAAGAAGGATGAGAATGGAGATGGATGCTGGCAACTTATTGAAGGGAAATAAACGAGAGCTGTGCTAAAGCAGCATCGTAGCGAAATTTTGGTAGACCGGGTAAAGTCAAAGGTCTGGAGCATTGCAGGTGGTCAGAATAGCGTCCCGGAGGGGCAAAATCTGAATAACCCCGGGTTTTTAACCCGGGGACAGTGACAAAAGAACGGCCCGCCCCGCAGTTCAGGGCTCCGGCTTAGTAATTTAGGGTATATTAAATGTAAATAATCATAAAACCACAGGCCATCTAAAAGTCCCTCTGCGGGGGATTTTGGAGGCCGTTAATTTAAAAATATGAAAACAATACTGAAACGCTTCCTGAAGGATTTCCTTATTATCCTTGTCCTGTTTATTCTGGTGATGCTCACTCCTCGAACCATTGGATTGTTGTTTCCGGAAAAAGCCCCGATAGCCTATCATTTCGAGTTGCTCGATTACCTGGCAATTGGCGTGGGACTCGAAAAACTGGTTAATACTGAACCAGAAATCCCTGCTAACATAGAAGAGTTTAAAAATATTGAGTATAAAAATGTGAACGGTAAATCACTTCAAATCGACCTTTATAAACCAAAAAACCTTACTGAACCTGCACCTCTGCTGGTGTTTGTTCATGGCGGCGGATGGAAAGGTGGTAAACGTTCAGATTACCTGGTTTACTTAGTCGATTTTGCCGAAAAAGGTTATGTCACCGCAACAGTTTCGTACAGACTAAAAAACGACAGTATATACCCGGCCTGTGTTCAGGATGTTTCAGATGCAATGCATTTCCTTTTCAGTAATGCCGCAAAATATGGTTACGACCCTGACCGTGTGGCTATGATTGGCGGTTCTGCAGGCGGTCATCTGGTTTTAATGACCACTTACGATTTTAAAGAACCAACAATTCCACTCGACAGTGTTTATCTAGCTAACCGCCCGCACAAAATAAAAGCGGTAGTTGATATTTATGGTCCCGTTGATATGACAACGCCATATGCCCAAACACAGGGGTTGGTTACCGGGTTTATTGGGCATTCCTATTCCGAAAAACCAGAGTTGTACTGGGAAGCTTCACCCGCAAAATACCTTCGCAATGATCTGCCACCCACCCTCATTTTCCAGGGAACTTCCGATAACCTGCTTCCCCAAAGCCAGTCGGACACCTTAAAAGCACGGCTTGATCGGCTTGGTGTACCAAACGAATATTATCGTCTGCCGCTGTGGCCCCATGCCATGGATGTTGCGTTGCGACCCAATATTTACATGCAAAAGAAAATGGACGCGTTTTTTAAAAAGTATTTGTGGTAGCTATGCTATAAAACATCGGTTCAATCTATCGTTTTTCACTAAATTTGATCCTGTTTATCAGTCAGTTCACTAAAAAACAGGAGGATTTGTCATGAACACAGCAATTACAACAAATCAGGCGGGAAATAAATTACTGGTTAAAGTTCTGACCAGGGTTTTCATCGCGTTTATTTTTATTGGAATTTTAATATTTGTTCCTGCGGGCACCATGAAATTTTTAAATGGATGGATTTTTATTGGCGGAATACTTTTGCCAATGACTTTTACCCTGATTTATTTTTATATCAATGATCCTGAACTTCTCGAAAAAAGGATTAATATAAAGGAAAGAGAAGATGCACAAAAAAAGTATTTAAAGTTATCGCTGATATTATTCGTTGTTGCGTACATTATACCCGGACTTGACTTTCGGTTCCATTGGTCTGATGTTCCCATGTGGCTTGTGCTGGTAGCATTGGTGATTATGATTTGCGGATATATCATGTTTATTGTTGTTATGATGCAAAACAGGTATGCTTCAAGAGTTATCGAGATACAACATGAACAGAAACTTATCGACACCGGACTTTATTCTGTAGTCCGTCATCCGATGTACCTGGCTGCAACCATACTATATGTGGCTTCTACCCTTGTTTTAGGCTCGTATTATGCACTAATACCAATGCTTTTAGTGCCCTTTTTGCTGGCATTAAGAATAAATAATGAAGAGAAAGTCTTGTTAAAAGGTTTACCCGGATATGAAGCGTATTTGAAGAAAGTAAAATACAGGATGATCCCATTGATTTGGTGAAATTACAATCACATGTAATAGTCCTCCAAAACCATATACGAATAATGCATTAATTATTGCAGGTAACAATGCCATTTCATTTTCTGATTTTGAAAATACAAACAAACCAATTCAGATGAAAACCGGGACAATTGAAATTAAAAAAAAACTTGAAATAACCGATGCTTATTCAGTGTTGGAGAAGAGTGTTCATGCAGCGCTGGAAAACTATTCCAATGTTCACCGGGGCAGTGGACATTTTTCGATGGTAACTACCCATTTATTCGAGCAGGCCAGGGAAATAGTCCTGGAATATCTCGCTCTGAGCAAACGAAAATTTACTGTGATCTTCTGCACACCTTTGAGTGCTTCAAAATTGATAGCACAACTTGATACTGAAAACTATCGGATCTTGTCAAGTCATGATTATGGATTACCTTTTGGAGTCAAGGCATTGACTATTCGCAAAAAGGCATTGCCTAAAGAAGTCCCTTACCAGACCGGTGGAGGAACAGCCAGACTAATGGCCCTTGACTGGATAGTTTGGGAAAAAGCACCCGACAGGTTTGAAGCCGGAACTCCCGCAATTATCAACATCATCGCGTTTGCAAGAGCGCTTCGCTTAATTAAACAAAGCGGAGGTGACATTTTTCTTAATCCAGCTCCTGAAAATAAAACTGCTGCCGAAATTTTACACAGTGATGAACTGGAGAAATATTCAGGGAAAGAACTGCTTGATGAACTCAGAAAAACACTGATTGGGCGGGGCGTTCAAGTTCCGACAACCAGCGGTGAGAAGGCATTTATCAACTTTGATTATGCTGCAAGTTCACCTACATTTAAGCCAGTCTGGAATGCAGTTCGTCAAACCTGGCGGCAACCCAAAAATGTTCTACAGGAAATCGTTCAGGAGGTCAGGTCCGTTTGTGCAGAAATGTTGGGAGCGCCGCAATCAGATTATGATATCATTTTTACTTCAAACACCACCGAAGCCATTAATCTGGCAGCCGAAAGTCTGAGCCGGGAATCAGAAGAAGGAATCGAACCGGTGGTACTCAGTTCACTTCTCGAACATTCCTCCAATGATTTGCCATGGCGAATGGTTCCAAACCATTCAGTGATACGGCTATCGATTGACAAAGAAGGATTTTTTGATTTGAATGAACTGGAAAAACTCCTACGTGAGTATAACCAGGAGCGACGGTTTGGAAATAAGAGAATAAAACTTGTGGCTGTGAGCGGTGCATCGAATGTACTTGGCACGTATAACAATCTGGCGGAGATCAGCCGGATTGTGCATCAGTTTGATGTCCGGTTGCTGGTGGATGCTGCACAGCTTGTCGCACACCGAAAGGTTGATATCGGGGAATTCGGAATTGACTATCTCGCTTTTTCTGCGCATAAAGTGTACGCACCTTTTGGCAGCGGTGCGCTGGTAGTTAAAAAAGGGCTGCTTCGTTTTACTCCTGCCGAAATGGAATACATCCAGTCATCCGGTGAAGAAAATACAGGTGGAATTGCCGCATTGGGAAAGGCGCATGTGGTTTTGAAACGGATTGGCATGGACGTGATTCAGCAGGAAGAACAGGTATTGACAAAGAAAGTTGTGAAAGGTCTGGCACAGATAGAAGGTATCCAGACTTTTGGAGTTACGGACACCAACTCACCAAATTTTGCCCAGAGGGGTAGTGTTATTGCATTCTTCCTGAAAGGAAAGGTTTCCAGCAGTGTGGGCAAAGAACTCGCCATTAAGGGCGGAATAGGAGTGCGGTACGGTTGTCACTGTGCGCATGTTCTCGTTAAGCATATCCTCGGTGTTGGCCCAAAACTGGAAAAGTTCCAGCGCATCATTGTGACACTGTTTCCCAAACTACAGTTGCCGGGAGTTATCCGGGTTAGTCTGGGCATTGAAAACTCAGAAGAGGATGTTGACACCTTTCTAAAAGTTCTAACCAAAATAGTAGCAAAATCAGAGAAATCAGAAGGCAAACAAACTATTCCCACACAAAAAAGTTCGCTTGTTTTACCGAAGTCTGAGGTTCAAAAGCAGATGAAGGAGTTTGTAAAGGCTGCTTCTGAAAGAGTTTATTTTCAACAATAGTTGGACCGTAAAACATCGCATTCTATAATCTGAAATATGAATATTAACATAAAACCTTTAACGCCGGAGTTAACCGAAGATTATTTGTACTTCTTTGATAATATGGTTTTTACAGAAAATCCTGATTGGTCTGCCTGTTACTGTTTTTCATTTCATTTCGTTGGAACAAATGAGCAATGGAACAGAGACAGTAATCGTGCTTCGGTAATTAAATATATCCATGAAAATAAAATGTCTGGTTATCTGGCATATATAGATGACAAACCAGTTGGATGGTGCAATGCCAATAACAGGTTAAAATACCAGAGATTATTAAAGTACTACGACGTCATCGGTAATCCTGACGATAAAGTCTGTTCAATTGTTTGTTTTGTAATAAGTCCAGAATACAGAAGACAAGGAATTGCCCAAAAATTACTTGAACAGGTATGCGCTGATTATTCTATTTTGGATTTTGATTATATAGAGGCCTATCCGGGAAAGGGGAAACTGTCCTGCGAAAGCCATTATAAAGGACCACTGGAATTATATGAAAAATTTAATTTCAAAATAGAAAAGGAATTCGATGATTATTTTGTAGTAAGAAAAAAGCTGAAATAACACGTATTATCAAATTCAAATAAGCCATGAAACCACAACTTTTCCTTTTGATATTTCTTCTGAGCCACATCCTTTATTCTCAGGAAATACCGCCAAATATGGTGCTGATTCCGGCCGGAGAGTTTACAATGGGTAAAAACACACCCAATCCAACCGACTGGCAACCTGAACATAAAGTGTTCGTCGATGCTTTTTACATGGATAAGTACGAGGTGACCAACCAACAATATTATGAATTTTGTTTGGCCACTAAAACCCCGTTTCCTGAATTCTGGGGTCAGGCTCAGTTTAAATGCGGCCTGGATTTTCCCGATCATCCGGTTGTTGGAGTAAATTTTTTTGATGCTGATAAATTTGCAAAATGGGCAGGGAAAAGACTCCCCACCGAAGCGGAATGGGAATATGCTGCCCGTGGCGGACTTCCTGCAAGCGATTTTCCTTGGGGCGACCAGGCAGATTCAACAAAAGTGAATTACGGAAAGAAATTCAAAATCACGCTGAAAGTCGGCACTTTTCAACCAAACGGATTTGGATTGTTCGACATTTCGGGAAATGTTTGGGAATGGACTTCAGACAATTACAGTGCTGACTATTATTCAAATTCACCAATTCAAAACCCAAAAGGTCCGGATGCCGGAAGATTTAAGGTAATTCGGGGTGGGAGTTGGCATTCGGGTGCAATGTGTGTTCAAACCTACTTCAGAAACGGGCTGCCCGCGAGCTGGGTTGATTTTGCTGTTGGTTTCAGATGTGTGAAAAGCGCTAAATAAAATGAGATTTTCGGTTATTTTCATATTACTGTGCTTCACGGTTTCTGCATTTGCAGGCAATTTCACCGTCGATACAATCAAAATACATTCAAATATTTTGAATGAAGACAGACTTATCATTATTTACAAACCTGTCAGTTTGAATCTGATTGATTCGGTTACAATTATCTGGTTGCTTGACGGCGAGTTTTCATCGTACAGGTACAATTTGATTTCGAAAGAGAAGTTGAATGAAGCGGTTGTTGGAATCGGAATAGTAAATATAAACCGAAACCGTGATATGCTTTCGGCAAAACAACCCGGACCATTTTTGAAATTTATTGCAGAGGAATTAATGCCTGAAATTGAAACAGGCTTCCTGATTAAACGGCGGATTTTGTTTGGACACTCATTCGCCGGTGGATTTAACATTTACGCTATGATAAATCATCCGGGATTGTTTGACAAATACATTGCTTCAAGTCCGACCCCAATCATGGAAATGATCGATACTACTATTTATAATCAACTCGATGCAAAACTTGAGAAACCAATTAAATTTTACATCAGTTATGGTTCAAAAGATATTGGTCAGGTTAAAAAATGGAGTGAGAAATTGATCAATAACCTGCAACTTCTAAAACTGACTAACATTCATTGGAAATCGGAAATATTTGAAGGAGAAAATCATAATACAAGTGATTTGCATTCCCTTAAAAGGGGATTAACGTTTTGAGAAATAAAACAAAAATACCCGCAAAAAAATCAAAATTGATTACTTTTGTGGGTATTCAACAAAATCAGGGTAAAACTTTATTTCCCAGCTGCAGGGCTTTCTGCAATAATTTTCAGCGCTTCACGACCATAAATTTCACCCGTCATTTCGCCCAGAGAGGTGCGCGAAATATACTCGTAACGTTTAAAACTATTAAAATCTTCTTTGGTAAGCATGTACCCGAATGCATCGTTTGTTAATCCGAACAGAAACGGCTGGTCAGTTTTCATGTGTCTTTTTACATAATACCCAATATTTGGCAAAGCTTCTCCCGGTATGGTGAGAATCTGTGCTTTACCGATGTTCAGCAAATTTACCTGTGTGGAAACAGCGCTGAAATCGTTGTTATGCCTGGTTCCTTTAGAGATTGGGGAATTCATTAAAACATAGCGCATTACATCGTTTTCAATGGGGAACTCAAACATTTTAGAAGCACAGTAAATATCGGGATTTTCGTCAACAGCAGCGGGTTCAACAATCCGCAAAGCCTCATCGGCCATCAGGTTTCCGATGCGGATACATTCGTTCCAGTCGTTGGCTTCTTTGCCATTTTCGAGGCGGGTGTCGGCGGTAACCATTCCTCCCTGAGCACTGTTCATAAACAGGGCAACGCCGCCCACTTTCGACTCAATACGGTCGTAAAGCGGTCCGCATAAATCAGGGCTTAAAGTTTTACGTCCGGTTCCCAGAATCTCGGGATGTGTGGCATAGTTTACCAGTGTTGCAATAGATTTTCCTTTATTGTTACCCGATGTTGCAGTTGCCTGAATTACTCCCATTCGCGGGTCGTACAACGCAGGTGCGTAATAGTTGTAGGCTATTTTACCTTTTGCTTCACCAACAGCAGTTTTCAGCGATGCCGGCTCAAGTTTCGAAATGGCCTCGTTAACTGCATCGGCAACCTGGATAACACACCAGTCGAGATATTTCAAATCGGCGCCGGTTTTCCCGTTTTCATCCGGGAAAGCATAAGCATCGGGAGCACTGTGGGTGTGGGTAACACCAATCAGTATATTTTCAGCGGGAATGCCTTTTATCAGGGCTCTTGAACGGTCGCCCAGGGCTGCCGGCCAGCCAATATTATCGATACTTACAATGGCAATGCGGATTTCGCCTTTTTCCAAAACCAGCGCACGTACAAAAAGATCGCCTTTTTGTCCATCGGGCATAACAGGAGTCCCCATTCCACCTGAAATGGGTATCAGCTTTTCGGGAGTGATGACCCGCAGTGCCGCGCCGGCTTTAAAAGTTTGCGAATGTGCATGAGTGAAGAGAAAAACGAGGAGGATAAACAAAGAAAATGTTGTTTTCATGATAAAAATTTATGTTTTAATAAATATAAATCGGATTTGAATAAATCCAGGGAACATATTTTCCGTTGATACTGACATGCACTTCAACACGGTAAGCGCCTTTTTCAACCGGTTCTGTCCAGTTAAATTCGTACCCGTCGATATCTGATATTTTAATGGTTTTTCCATTGTGAATCAGTCTGTATTGACCGGGTAGGGGAGTTAAGGCTTTGATTGATTCAGTATGGCTGATTTGCACCGAATCTCCCATTATTCCGCTAATTACGCCCGCACTGTTTTGGGCATAAAAATTAAAACCTTTAGCATCACCCAGCGTCTTGAATGCAGTGTACAAGTGACCTTTTTTCAGGTGATCCGCAATTGAACGCGAGGATAAAGTATCGGCAAAAACGTAATTGGTAATGTAATCGAAACCTTCGTTGTACGTGTCGATCAGCCATTTGAATATCCACCCGCTTTTGTCAGGTTCGCTGAACATCCAGCGGTTTAAAAACGTGACATTTACCGTGTCGATTGGATTACAATTGGGACCAAGCCATTCCACACGTCCATCTGGAATGTAACGCGCCCTGATGTTCTGGTTTTCGTGGGTGTCAACTGCTGAGAAACCAACCATTTTTCTCGTCATATTCAGCGAATCCCAGCGGGCAAGAATGCGTGTCTGCTCATCAAACATCTGTCTCAGCGCCCAAATCCTGTATTTATTTCCATTCACCAGAAAATTGAAAATTTGCGGGGCAAGAGTTTCGTCTTTGGTATCGGTATGAAAATTATAGATTTCCATTCCCTGGTAATACGGATTTCCCCAGTTGCGGTGTTGTTCGGTGTGCGAAAAGAAGACGAGACCTCCGTTTTCAACCACATTTTTCGCAATAGTATCAGGGTTGGTTTTTAAATCGATAACCACGGAATCGAGCGGCCAGGTTACAAATCCGTGTTTTTCGCTTCCGGGTTCTATTAGTACGCCATCGTAATAACCATTGTATCCGCGGGGGAAAGTATCAAGCTGATAGTTGGGATGATCGGTGAGAAAAATGAAATCAATGCCATTGTTTTTTGCCGCCGGAACAAGATCATTGAGTGTTCCTTCGCTGTCATGCGAAAGGTAGCTGTGTAAATGCATTACGCCTCTGTAAACATTGAGATTGGTTTTGTTAGCCGGTTCTTTGCGCAGTTTTTGAAATTCAGTAACGGTTTCCTGAAGCCGGGGATAAGTAACAAAATGGTACCAAACAGGTTTTGCCAAAAAGAAGGTGACTACAATAACTATAACCACGACTAACGTTAAGAGCAGATATTTCAGAATTTTGAGCAGCTTTTTAAATATTGTCATTTTTAATTTCCCAATTTTTATTCGATATCGTAACAGTTAAGATTTTTACTTTGTGATACTTCGTGTTTTTGTGTTTTGGTGGCTATTTTTTCTTGCCACTAAGACACTAAACCACAAAGGGTGCACTAAGAAATTTGTCAGCTAAACGACATTAATTCTTTAATTTCCCATTTTTAATTTTTAATTGACAAGAATATTGGTCATCTGGTTAATTAAATCGAAAGTATAATCTCCCATGGTCGGACCAAAAAACCCCATTGTTTTGGGTTCATATTCATCGAGATAGAAATAGCGACCGGGAATAATATATCCTACATAACTACCATTGAAACTGGAAACATTGGCATCGAATCCTTTCACTGCCAGCGTGTTTTTTAACTGGAGTGCAAACTCACCGCTAAAATCGCTGGGTGTGGTCACCCAAATAAAGTTGCCCAGTCTTAACGCCTGTAAAACTGCATTTTCGGGCACTGGCATCAGTTTTTTACTCAGTCCTGATGAAAGGTTTCTTGTGGTTGTCAGCCTGAAATGATACTCAGGCAGGTTCAACTTTAAACTGAGGGCAGAGAGAATAACGGTATCATTCAAAACCTGGTTTTGGAGATGAACAACGGTGCTGTCGGCTAGCGATTCGCCAATAAACCGGGGCTTTTCGAAACCTTTACCCTCGCCTCGGTTGGTCTGGCTTCCCATCGAACCGGCCATGAAAATAGCAAAATCCATTCCCGAGTTTTCCATTTTCCGCTGCCAGTAACCGGGGTAGTCACCACTTATCAGCATATTTTCGTCGCCCATACAGGTTGAGTGTGCTGCAAACGAACCCACAACCGCTTTTTTACCTTCGTTTTGCTGAATAAGCAGGTAAC
>DATITY010000174.1:0-17768 GCA_035467235.1 Draconibacterium sp.
GATTCGAAGAAATTCTTCAATTAGCACCAATTTTCTTGACTGAATGTTCATGTTTTTAATATTTCTACAAATATAAAGCAAAATTTATTACTGAATTATTTTTCCAAAAAACACACCATTTGCAAACAATTTATTTGTTCCTAACCAGATTCCCCTGAAAGCCATACTTTCATGATAACTTATTAATTTTCCTTTGCCAATGTTTTGAACTGAAACAACCGGTGCATTTTTTATAAGTTCGAGATTTTTGCCCGACACAAATCCACTGAGAAATGGTTCTGCTGTAAATTTTACCGGTTCGGCATATTTAATATCCAGCGGTTTGGCTACTGAAGTTCCGGTTTTAAATACAGGCAGAGTATTTTCGGTGTAACCGTAACAAAGCGGGTGGGTGATGTCGATCGCTGTATTAAAAATGGCTCCGCTAATGGTATTTATACTTCTTTCTTTTTCTCTGTCGGCATAACTCAAATTAAACGTACTATCGGTTTGCCCGGAGTTTTTAAATGTGGTTTTTCCTATTTCATTTTTGGCTGCCCATGAAGCGGCACTTTCGTTAGCAATGATTATTCCGCCTTCCTGTGCCCAGGTTTTTAATTTCTGAACATCGGTGCTGTTCCATTCCCGGAATGTGCTTCCTGGCAAAATAATGGTATTGTATTTTGAAAGTTCAATGGAGCCCAGACTGGTGGTTTCAACAAGTGTAACCGGAATGTTATACCGTTGGTCAAAAAGGTGCCATATTTCCCCGGCATCGGCGCTACTCGAACTTCCTCCAACAAAAATCAGTATTTCGGGTTTGGTTAGATTAACAAAGGAACTGCTGCCCAAATCAATTCCTTTTGGCGAAAGTCCTGTAGAAAGTCCGTAAAAATCAACTCCCGTTTCTTTTGTAATTCTTTCAGCAAGATTAAAGATTTGTGTTTCATCCAGTCTCTGGTTGTTTGCAGGAATTAAAATTGTTCCGGTTCCAAAATCTTTTAACTCCCCGTTTATTAAAAAGCTGAATTCTTTGGTTGCAACTTTGGTTAATAGTCCTGCTTTTTGCAATGCATAAAGTGCTCCTGGAGAGGTGTATTCGTTCCATTGAAACAAATAACCAATATTACTGCGGCCTCCAATCAATTTTCCTTCTGCCTGAAATGAACCTGCTTTATTGGTATATTGTAATTCTTTTAATGAACCAATTTCTGCAAACGCAACATTAAATGTGTAGGGAAAATTCCAGGTTGAAACATCGTAAAATGTGCTGTCGGTAAATGTGTTAACTTCATTGAAGAGCGCTTTAATCATTCGGTATTGCCTTTGTTTTAACGGAACAACAAAACTGGTTTCAGGATTGAATTTTTTACCGTTTTTTGTGATCTCCCTGGAATTTGTGTAAACTTCAATCTGATGTTGCCGAAGCAAATTTGCAAAATACTGAGACTGTAACTTGTTACTTTCATTACCAAAAATATATGCTTTTACCGGGTCTTTGTCAGCAAGCGTAAGTGCTTCGCGATAAAATTCTTTTTGATGTTCAAGTAATTCATTTTTTAAGTTCATTGCCGCATCCAGAGTAGATAAAGTAACGGTAAACTGGTTTCTGATTCCGTAGGTAAGTTTTCTGGTTCCATTCGAAGTTTCCCTGATTCTTCCCCTGAATCCGGCCTGTTCAAACAAAATACCGATACTTGAATTGATGTCGGGATACGAAGATCCTTTTCCAATGTAGTAATCATCGAATTGCTCTTCTGAGAAATAATCAACCCCGATTTTATCAAGGTATTTGGAATGATATTCCGCTATTTTGTTGGTGAGCAAATAGTTATTTTCTGGTGTTAACGGATTGTTTCGGGTAGGAACTCCCGGTTGGAAAAAGAAAGTGGAGTTGGCACTCATTTCGTGGTGATCGGTAACAATATTGGGAAGCCACTCGTGAAATTTGGCAACCCTTCCAACACTTTCAGGATGAACCAGTAAAAGGTAGTCACGGTTTAAATCGAACCAGTAATGATTTCCCCTTCCACCTGGCCAAACTTCGTTGAATTGCCGCGAGTTGCTATCGCCCGAATTAGTTTTGTTTTGGTGCATATTTGCCCATGTACTGTGTCTCGTAAATCCGTCGGGATTCAAGCATGGGTCAATCAGAATAATAGTACTGCTGAGCAGTTTATCAATTTTATCTCCCTGTGCAGCAGCCAGATAATATGCCGTTAATACCGAAGCGTTCGATGCGCTTGATTCGTTTCCATGTACTCCGTACCCCAGGTTGATAACAAGTGGTACATTTGATTTTTCAATATTTTCATCAGGATTAACATATTTAAGATGTAAAGCCTTTAATTCTTCCAGATTTTTATGGTTTTCTTCGGAAGTAAAAATAAGATGAACCAGCGGACGGTTTTCGTATGAACGGGCATATTCCTGAATTACAGCCCTGTCTGAAATCCGCGCAATTTCCTTCATATAAAACAAAACCTGGTCGTGAGTGAGATGCCATTCGCCAATTTGCTGACCGAAAAATTGTTCAGGCGTCGGTATATTTTTATCGTAGCTAACATCGTTTGGGAGAAAATAATCCAGTTTTTCCTGAGAAATAGAAAATAAACTGCCTGCAATAAAGAAGAAAACGGCAAAGATTTTATTCATTTTGATTTGATTTATTTTGATGCATGAAAAGATTGACGTATTATATTTCAAAGATTGAAAAAAAATGGTCTTTTTAAAAACAAATGCTGATTATTGCAATTTTTTTAAGTTAATTAAGCGAAAGCAATTACACAAAATACAAACCTGATTGATTAAATGGTAAAGAATTAAAAGGATTAATATAATAATTCACTTTTCTTTATACCAACGCGCAACCCAACATCTAAATATCACATCTCTTATCAAAACAACTTAAACGAAAATGAAAAAATTGTGCCTTTTACTATTCGCAGTCTTCATTGTATTTCCAGTTTTTGCGCAACCTCAAAAAGGTTATGTGTATCTGAAAAACGGAACCATTCTGAAAGGAAAATATCAGTTTACAGAAGATTTATCAAAACTCAAAATAGAATCTGCCGGGAATTTATGGATTTTTCAAGCCGATGAAATCGAAAAAGTGACAAGCAATAAAGCAGACTTAAATAAAGCATTTGAAGAGCCTGGTTTAAATTCTCCGTTTTCATTGCGAACCGAAATTGGTGTTCTGGCCGGAAACTCAGGGAACAGTCAAACAGCACCTTTTAGTTTTTCAACAGCTCTTAATTATTCAGTTATCTCAAAATTGTTGGTTGGCGCCGGAATTGGATTGGAGTTTTTAAAAGAGACTTATTTGCCGGCATTTGTAAATATCGAATATAAACTGCGAGACTCATGGTCAACGCCTTATGTTTTCTTGAAAACGGGTTACGAAGTACCAATCGAAGATTCACAGGAAATTTATTACGGCGTTCAGCCATATTATTACGATTCATTTATGCCGTGGCCTTATCCAAATAATTATAACCAGGAACTCGATCCGCGGGGAGGATTTTTGATTAATCCCGGAATCGGATATCAACGCATGTTTTCGTCGGGTTTCGGAATGTCGTTTGCATTTGGTTACCAGTTTCACAGATTAAGTTATACAGGCGAAAACGATTACCAGCTCGATATCGACTATAACCGGTTAACAATCAAATTAGGCATTATCTTCAATTAAAAATTTTAGCATCATGAAAACAGTCAGAAATATATTCTATCTACTTATTTTGTTTTTTGGATTTAATTCATGTATGGATCAGTACACTGAAGTTTTTACAGCCAATTCGCCCGTTTATTTATCGTACGAAGATTTGCGTGAGGCTGTAAAAACCACGTCAGCAACAGAATTGGTAAATCCCGGCAAAATTTATTTTAAAGATGGATACATTTTTGTGAACGAAGAGATGAAAGGCATTCATATTATCGACAACAGAAATCCCCACAGCCCGCAAAATCTCAAATTTATTGAGATTCCAGGGAATGTTGATATTGCGGTAAAAAACAATATTTTATATGCTGACAGTTACATCGACCTTGTCGCCATTGATATTTCCGACATCGCCAATCCGGAAGAAATACACAGAATAAAGGATGTTTTTCCTTATATGACACCAAAACCTGCAAACGAAGATTACCGGCTTGCATCAGTGGATAAAGAAAAAGGTGTTGTAATTGATTGGGAAATTAAGAAAGTTCGTCAGGAGATAGAATATTATTACTATCCTAATTATTTCCCATATCGCGCAGAAATGTCGATGGACGTAAATTATGGTGGTGGAGCTGTCCCTGTAACCGGTAATTCATTTGGAGTTGGTGGTTCGATGGCACGGTTTGGTTTGTACGATGATTATTTGTACGCAGTCGATAATTCAACTTTATACATGTTCGATGTAAAAAACCCTGAAAAGCCTGTGGATATTGGCAAGCAAAATGTGGGTTGGTCTATTGAAACTATGTTTATTTATGACGGTCATATGTTTTTTGGAACCCAGTCAGGTATGCAGATTTACAGTCTTCAAGTGCCAACCGCTCTGAATTACGTAGGCGCTTTCTGGCATGTTACCAGTTGCGATCCGGTTGTAATTTCCGGGGGATACGCGTACATAACTTTACGTGGCGGAAATGTTTGCGGAAGCAATACCAATCGGTTGGATGTGGTTCAACTGTCTGACAATTACAAGACGAGTACTTTGGTTGCTTCTTATCCTTTGTCTGGCCCTTACGGACTGGGAATCGACGACCAGACATTGTTTATTTGCGATGGTGATGCTGGATTGAAAGTGTACGATGTGGAAGATAAATTGAACATTGACGACCACCAAATCGCTCGTTTCCCAGGTATCAAAACATACGATGTGATTCCATTTGACGGATATTTGTTTATGATTGGAGATAATGGTTTTTACCAATACGATTATTCTGATCTGCTGAATATTCAGCAGATCAGCTATATACCGGTGAAAAAGCAGAATTAGACATATCTTTATGGCGAAATTCCGTAATTAATTGTAAAATATCTATTCAAATTGATTCTAATCACATTGCGATTACCAGGGTTTAAAAAATTAAACTTTTAATACTGGTAAATCATGTTTTTACTTCATTTAATTTCTCTTTTCATAACATTCATCAAATCAATATTTTTCGTTTACTGATATTTGTGAAAATAATTTTCTGTTTTTTTCATTTTATATATTTTTTTGCTTATGTTTGTGTTGGACTTTTTGAAAGATACATTTCTAGGACGCATAATTTTATAAGTATTTAAGTAATTGGAACTAATTTTTAGTTGAAGTTGTGTTTTACCTACACGGGTTTAATTTTAATTGTTCAACTGTTTTTGAGGCTGAAAGCATCATTTTCTACAATGATTTGCAAAGATAAAAACAGAAGGATTTTAACAAGCTTTTTCGAAACTTAAGTTCCTGATTTAATTTAAGAGTAAAATTATAACTGGGTTATAATTCGCCTTAATTGCTTAATAATTTATGCGAATACTATAAAGAGATTGATATTGAAAAACAATTTGACAGACCATTAAATCATGAAAATCAAATTTAAGACAAGAGAATCAGGGGACAACGGGCAATTTGTTGGTGATGCTAATGTTGAAACTGCAACGGTTGAAATCCATCAGGTAAAAAATCAAAACCGACAATTAAAGCATCTTATTGCACAATTGAGGCATGAAAATCAATTGCTTAAACAACGGTTGTTCAATGTAGGTAAAGTTGAAATTACTAAAGATAAATGCGCCTAAAAGAACAAAAGTAAACATGAATGTTTGATGTTGCAGAAGTAAAATGCACAACAAACTAATTTAGGATTTGGAAAAGTTTTTGAAGAAATAATAAATTGATAATATGAAAGCGAACATGAAACGACTGTTTTCATTATCTGAATCAGATTCTGAATATCTTAATATTGAGCAAGATAAGATCGAGTTAGTAAGCTGTCCGAGGAAAGAGATGATTTGTAAAGAACATCTTTCGGTGGTTAATGAATGCTATGTAATATCAGAACAACATCGCAGAGATAAGAACTTTCAGTTGTCAATAGAGATACTTAAAAATGCATTTTATAAAACTACAGAATTGAGTGAACCGCCATGCTCGAAATGTTCAGTGCTTTTTCGTTCAACCATCACTGAATCGGTGGAAAGAATTCAAGATGAATTGGAAAAAATGACAACAGGTATTTTTGGTAGCAAGCGATATCTGTCAAGTTTATTGTTGGCAAATAACGTTTTGAAGGAACTTGAAAATGTCAGTCTTTGCAATACAGTGCAGCTGAATAGACCCAAAGAGAGGTCTATTGAAAACTATTTAAAAAAGAGAGTAAGTTAATTTTAAATATAACAAAAGTAAAAGCCTGGCAAACTGCCGGGCTTTTTCTTTGTAATCCACCTGGTAAAAATGTATTTTTGCCGCATTGTTTTTAAATGAACTTTAGCCTTGATTTTTAAGTTGGAGTTGAATTTAAAAAGGAAACAATGGACTTTTTGTTTTGTTAAATTTTGGAGAAAATGATTGATAAGTTGAAAAATAAGAAATGGTGGAAATTGATATTACCCATTGTTATTGTAATAAAAGTTGTAGTTGTTGTAATGGCGCTGAGCTCTTTAAAGTCAGACAATCAGGCAAATGCTGACGATTCAGAAACCATTTATACAGCAGTAAAAATTCCGGATAAACTATCCTTTGCTGGCGAAAAAATGCCATTGGATCAGTTTGATGTTAAAGAAGCGCTTGATCGCGAATTGCTTTCCAATTCCTATTTCCATTCACAAACCATAAGGTTTATAAAGTTGGCACCTCGATATTTTCCGGTTATAGAACCTATTTTGAAAGAAAAGGGAATACCCGATGATTTTAAATACCTTGCCATTGCTGAAAGCGGATTAAATCCGCGTGCTGTTTCCGCTGCTGGTGCTGTCGGATTTTGGCAGTTTCTCGATGTTACGGCAAAAGAATACGGTTTGGAGGTAAACAAAGAAGTGGATGAGCGCTACCACGTGGAAAAATCGACTTATGCTTTTTGTGCTTATTTGCGCGTATCGTACAATAAATACGGCAGTTGGACACTGGCAGCAGCATCGTATAATGGTGGAATGGCAAGAGTTCAAAAGCAAATGGCACGACAGAAAATGTATAATTATTACGATTTGCTTTTTGCCGAAGAAACGCAACGTTATGTTTTCAGAATTGCAGCTTTGAAGTTGATTTTGGAAAACCCGAAGCAGTATAATTTTGATGTTGAGGATGATGAAAAATATCCGTTCATAAAAACCCGCGAAGTTGAAATTAACGGGCAGATTAATGATTTCGCTGATTTTGCTATTGCAAATGGTATCAATTACAAGTTGCTGAAAGATTTTAATCCCTGGTTGCGCGACGATAAATTAACAAATTCTGCCGGGAAAAAGTACACGGTAAAAATTCCGGTTTTAAAATAAGAGGAATTAAATTTCAGCATGCAGAAAATTACAGAAACAAATATTCAGATTCCGCTGGAAATTGAAGAGACGGAAGATCAGGTTGTTGTTTATGGTGCACGGGTACACAATCTCCGTAATATTAACGTTTCAATTCCACGAAATAAATTAACCGTAATTACCGGTTTAAGTGGCAGCGGTAAATCATCACTGGCATTTGATACCATTTATGCTGAAGGCCAGCGCCGTTACATCGAAACATTTTCTGCTTATGCGCGCTCATTTTTAGGGAATATGGAGCGCCCCGATGTGGATAAAATTACTGGTTTAAGCCCCGTGATTTCCATCGAACAAAAAGTAACCACCCGGAATCCCCGTTCAACAGTCGGAACTGTTACCGAAATTTATGATTTTCTTCGTTTGCTATATGCACGTGCTGCTGAAGCTTTTTCTTACAATACCGGAGAAAAAATGGTGAAATACACCGAAGAGAAAATAATTCATTTAATAAAAGATGATTTTGCAGGAAAGCGAATAAATATTCTTGCTCCTCAGGTGAAAGGCCGTAAAGGCCATTATCGTGAACTTTTTGAACAAATTCTCAGAAAAGGATTTTTATCGGCTCGTGTTGATGGCGAGATAGTTGAACTTAAACATAATTACAGGATTGATCGTTACAAAAACCATTTCATCGAAATATTAATCGACAAGTTAAAAGTCGATGAAGTGAGCAATTCCCGGTTAAAAGAAAGTGTTCAAACCGCATTAAAACACGGACAGGGAATTTTAATGATTCTGGATCACGACACACAAACCGTAAAATATTACAGTCGCTTGCTGATGTGCCCGACAACCGGAATTTCTTACAACGAACCTGCCCCGCATAATTTCTCTTTTAACTCGCCACAGGGTGCCTGCCAAAAATGCAATGGTTTGGGAAGGGTCACCGAAATCGATATGGATAAAATTATCCCCGATAAAAGTAAAAGTATTTCAAAGGGAGGAATCGCACCGTTAGGAGTATACAAAAATTCGATGATATTCTGGCAAATTGAAGCGCTGGGAGAGAAGTTTGATTTTACTTTAAACTCACCTGTAAGTGAAATATCGGATGAAGGAATTCAAGCTATTCTGTTTGGAACGAACGAACGTATTCAACTAAAAAATACACCACTCGGAACCAACATGAATTACCAGATGAGTTACGATGGCGTTGTAAAATACATTGACAGTCAGCGCGATGACAATCCGTCGAAAACTGCTCAAAAATGGGCCAACCAGTTTGTGAAAACCACAATTTGTGATGAGTGCAACGGAAATCGCCTGAAAAAGGAATCACTCCATTTTAAAATTGATGGGAAAAATATTTCGGAACTGGCGCAGCTTGATTTAAACGAATTGGGCGATTGGTTCGAGGGTTTGGAACAACGGATAACCGAACGGCAGCGCATTATTGGCGTTGAAGTAATTAAGGAAATCCGCGACAGGCTGGGATTTATGCTTGGCGTTGGATTGAATTATCTGTCGCTCGACCGCACAGCTCAAAGTCTCTCTGGTGGTGAATCGCAGCGAATCAGACTTGCTACACAAATTGGGTCGCAACTGGTAAACGTATTATATATTCTCGACGAACCCAGTATCGGTTTGCATCACCGTGATAACCTGAAACTGATAAATGCGCTAAAACAGTTACGTGATTCTGGCAACTCGGTAATTGTGGTGGAACACGACAAAGATACAATGATGCACGCCGATTATTTAATCGATATGGGTCCGTTTGCCGGTGTTCATGGCGGCGAAATAGTAGCTGCCGGTAATCCCGAAGAAGTTTTGAAGACCAATACGTTAACTGCCGATTATTTAAATAACCGCAGAAAAATTCAGGTTCCCAAAAATCGTAGAAACGGAAAATCGGATTTAATTGAAGTAAAAGGATGTTCCGGCAACAACCTGAAAATGGTTGATTTAAAAATTCCACTTGGTAAATTTATATGTATTACCGGTGTTTCTGGTAGCGGAAAATCGACTTTGATAAACGAAACTTTGCAGCCAATTTTAAGCCAGTATATTTATAAATCGATAAAAGATCCGCTGCCATTCAAATCGGTGAAAGGACTTGAATTTATTGATAAAGTAATTCAGGTCGATCAATCGCCGATTGGCCGTACCCCGCGCTCGAACCCTGTTACATACACCAATGTTTTTTCTGATATCAGAGACTTGTTTGCTCAACTTCCCGAAGCAAAAATCCGTGGTTACAAACCCGGAAGGTTTTCGTTTAATGTGGTTGGCGGGCGTTGCGAGGAGTGTCAGGGTGGGGGACTCAAACTCATCGAAATGAACTTTTTGCCAGATGTTTACGTGCATTGCGATAAATGTAATGGCAAACGGTATAATCGCGAAACGCTTGAAGTTCGTTACAAGGGAAAATCGATAAGCGATGTGCTGGAAATGACGATTGAACATGGTGTTGAATTCTTCGATGCAATTCCTTCTATTTCCCAGAAACTGCACACATTGCAGGATGTAGGTTTGGGTTATATTACGCTCGGACAGTCATCAACAACGTTGTCGGGTGGCGAATCACAGCGGGTAAAACTGGCAGCCGAACTGGCAAAGCGCGATACCGGAAGAACAGTTTATATTCTGGATGAACCCACAACCGGCTTGCATTTCGAAGACATCAGGGTTTTGCTCGATGTATTAAATAAACTTGTTGATAAAGGAAACACCGTTATTGTAATCGAACATAACCTTGATGTGATAAAAGTGGCTGATCATATTATCGATATCGGCCCGGAAGGTGGAAAACACGGTGGCGAGATTTTATGTGCCGGAACACCCGAGGAAATTGTCAAAAACAAAAAATCGTTTACTGCCCGCTTCCTGAAAGAAGAACTAAAAAGTAATTAGATTAAAAGCCTCATTTACTTCAGAACGCTGATTTTCAATAATAATCAGTGTATTTATCTTTCTGGCTTTTTTTAATAAATTTACTACCCAAAACAATCAAACAAGTTTTATGAAACAAATTGAAGTTTTCTGCAAGAATACAAACACATCTTATATCTATCCGTTGGGTACATCGTTACTCGAAATAAGCAAAGATTTAAATATCAAGCTTGAAAATATGGTAGTTGGCGCAATTGTCAACAACCAAATCAGGGAACTGTCATTTTGTTTGGTTAAACCAAAGCAAATCGAGTTTATCGATGTTTCACACCCCGATGGAATGAGATTGTACATCCGCAGTCTTATTTTTGTGCTGTACGCCGCTGTTAAAGAGACTTTCCCGGAGGTGTGCCTTAAAATCCAGAATGGAATTTCAAATGGTTACTTTTTTGAATTAAACGGAATGGGAAGGGAGATTACCGAATCAGATGTTTTTACCATCACCCAGGAAATGAAATCGCTCATTGCCAGGGATATTCCCTTTATCAAAAAACGCATGCTAACTACCGAAGTAGTCGATTTACTGAGGCAGCAAGGTCTCGTTGATAAGGCGCAATTGTTTGAACAACAGGGAAATCTGTTTTCCAGCCTTTACTTCTTAAATAATCTGGTTAACTATTTTTACGGTCATCTTTTACCTTCAACCGGTTATATTTTAAATTTTGGATTGATTCCCTATTTTAATGGATTATTGCTACAGGTTCCAAAACCAAAAAATTTCGATAAACTCCAAAAACTGGTCGACAGGAATAAATTGTTCGGGATTTTTCAGGAGCAAAAAGATTGGGCCGAAATATTAAATGTTTCAACAATTGGCAACCTTAACTATTTCACGATGCAAAACCGCAGTGGCGATGTCTTAAAAATATCGGAAGCACTGCACGAGAAAAAAATAGCTGAAATTGCCAATATGATTCATTTACGAAATGGCGATTTGAAGGTAGTTTTGGTTTCAGGACCTTCAGCATCGGGAAAGACAACTTTTAGCAAGCGGTTGGGAGTGCAACTGGCGGTGAACGGATTGCGGCCATATCTGATTTCGCTTGACGACTATTTTGTTGATCGCGAAAATACCCCGATAGACGAATTCGGTGAATATGATTTTGAGGCGTTGGAAGCAATAGATATTGAATATTTTAATAATCAGTTGCTCGAGCTTCTTGATGGAAAGGAAATAAATTTGCCGGGATTCGATTTCCAATCGGGAAGACGAAAGGATAGTGGTAAAAAACTGAAATTATTACCCGGTGATGTTCTTGTTGTTGAAGGAATTCATGGAATGAATCCCGATTTACTCACCAGAATAGACAGGAAATACACGTTTAACATTTTTATTTCAGCGCTCACACAAATAGCGTTCGATGAACAAACCCATATTTCCACTGCCGATAACCGGCTTCTTCGGCGCATCATCCGCGATAGCAAATACCGGGGGTACCCGGCATGGGAAACTATAAAACGCTGGCCATCTGTGCGTCGGGGAGAGGAGAAAAATATATTTCCGTATCAGGAAAATGCCGATGTAATGTTTAACTCGGCCACTTTGTACGAACTTGCGGTATTAAAAAAATACGCTGAACCCGTTCTGAAACAGGTTCCTGAAAACAGGCCGGAATATGTCGAAGCCATCAGGTTGCTTAAGTTTTTGTCGTGGTTTAAGCAAATAGATGATGCTGAAATTCCACCAACTTCGCTATTGCGCGAATTCCTTGGCGGCAGCAGTTTTGCTTACTAAGCGATGCATGAATGCTTTAATGTGGGAATGCATGAATGAGAGAATGCATCAATGATTAATTGAATATGAGAGTGCTTTAGTGCAAGAATTAGTGAATTATTAAAAGATAATTACAAAATTAAATTAAACTCGAACCTCGAAACCCGAAACTTTGAACTCGAAACTTTAAACTTAACTGATATGAAAATAACAATCTTACTTCTAATTACCCTCCTGTTTACACAACTTGCTTTTGCACAACTATTCGAACCAAACTACGACGAAAGTAAAGTACCGGATTTTGTGGTTCCCGATCCCCTTAAAACCTTCAAAGGCAAGAAAGTAACAAACAGTAAAAAATGGATAAAACAGCGTCGTCCCGAATTGCTTGAGTTTTTTACCCAATATATGTTTGGCGAAATTCCCGGCGATCTGAAAATATCGTCCTTCGAGGTTGTTGAAGAAAGCGACGATGCCATAAACGGAAAGGCTAAACGTAAACAGGTTCAACTTAGTTTTGAAAAAAACGGTAAACAACTCGATTTTACCATTTTGATGTATTTGCCTAAAAATGTGGAGAAAGCACCCATTTTTGTCGGTTATAATTTCGATGGAAACCACACGGTAACAACCGATGTAAATGTGATTATATCGGATGCATGGGCCGAAAATGATCCTTCGCTTGGAATCGTTTACAATCAACTCACCGAACAATCGCGCGGTTCAGCAACCAACCGTTGGGCAATAGAAAAAATGATTGATGCCGGAATGGGTTTGGCCACCATTTATTATGGCGAAGTTGACCCGGATAAAAATGATTTTTCAGATGGTGTTCACCCGTTTTTTTATGTTGACGATCAGAAACAGCCCGCAAAAAACGAATGGGGAAGTATTGCAGCCTGGAGTTGGGGGCTAAGCCGCGCCATGGATTATCTGGAAAAGGATGCAGATGTTGATGCATCGAAAGTAATTGTTTTTGGCCATTCGCGATTGGGAAAAACTTCGTTGTGGGCAGGTGCAACCGACCAGCGTTTTGCTGCTGTCATTTCAAATAATTCAGGTTGCGGTGGGGCAGCCCTTTCAAAACGAAAATTTGGCGAAACGGTTTGGCGCATCAACAACAGTTTTCCGCACTGGTTCTGTAAAAATTTTCACAATTACAGCAAAAACGAAGAATTGCTCCCGGTTGATCAGCACGAATTGCTGGCTTTAATTGCACCCCGGCCGTTGTATGTTGCCAGCGCTGAAGAAGACCAGTGGGCCGACCCGCGTGGCGAATTCCTCTCAGCTTATTATGCTACTCCTGTTTATCATTTATTCGGCAAAAAAGGAATTGAATCAATTGAAATGCCTGCTGTTAATCAACCCATTCAAAGTACGGTGGCATACCACATTCGCACAGGCAAGCATGATGTTACTGATTACGACTGGGAACAGTACATTAAATGGGCAAAAAATGAACTTAAAATCAAATAGAAAATTTGAAGTGTGCTAAATGAAAAAGGGATTTTGGATTTTGTTCCTGGCAGTAATTCCGTTGGCACTCTTTGCCCAGCGCACCAATTACGACGAAAGCAAAGTACCTGTTTTTGAGCTTCCCGAACCATTGAGATTGTTTAATGGTATCACAGTTAAAAATACTGAAGAGTGGGAAAAGAACAGAAGACCTGAACTTCTTGACTATTTTGCAGAGAACGTTTATGGAAAAATCCCGGGTGAATTGAAAATCGTGAAAGCTGAAATGGTTGAACAGGGTGAATCGTACAGCGGAAAGGCAATCCGCAAACAGGTTAAGCTAACTTTCGAAAATAACGGTAAATCGCTAAGTTTTCATATCCTGATTTTTCTTCCGAAACAAGTGAATAAAGCCCCCATTTTTGTTGGGTATAATTTCTATGGTAATCACACGGTTACAAACGATTCAAATGTGATTATTTCGGAAGCCTGGTCTCAAAACCGCGAATCGTGGGGCATTGTAAACAATAAACTTACAGCACAGTCGCGGGGAGTGCGCACATATCGCTGGTCAGTTGAAAAAATGTTGGAAGCTGGTCTGGGATTAGCTACCATTTTTTATTGCGAAGTCGATCCCGACCGTGATGATTTTTCTGATGGGATTCATCCGTTACTTTATAAACCAGGTCAGCAAGTGCCTGAAAAAAACGAGTGGGGAAGCATTGCCGCCTGGGCATGGGGACTGAGCCGTGCAATGGACTATTTTGAAACCGATCCTGATATTTATGCTTCGAAAGTAATTGTGTTTGGGCATTCGCGGCTTGGAAAAACAGCATTGTGGGCTGGTGCAACCGACCAGCGTTTTGCTGCAGCCATCTCCAACAATTCGGGTTGCGGCGGTGCAGCACTTTCCAAAAGGCAATTTGGCGAAACGGTTTATCGTGTCAATAACCGGTTTCCTTACTGGTTTTGCAAAAATTTTCATCAGTTCAATTTTAATGAGGATTCGCTCGCGGCCGATCAGCACGAGTTAATTGCCCTGATTGCTCCAAGACCGGTATATATTGCAAGTGCAGAGTTGGATCATTGGTCAGATCAGCGTGGTGAATTTCTGGCTGCTTTTTATGCCACTCCGGTTTATAAAATGTATGGAAAAACCGGAATACCATCCGATCAAATGCCTGGTCTCAACCAACCAATTCAAAACACAGTAGCCTATCATATCCGTACAGGTGAACACGATGTTACCGGTTACGACTGGGAACAGTATATTAAATGGGCAAAAGAACAACTGAATATTGAATGAAGATTAACGATTGTAGATTAACGAATGATGAATAACGAATGATGAATATCGAATGAAGATTAACGATTAACGACTTAAAATTTCTCATTGACCAATGACCAGTGCCCAATGACCAGAAACTGAGTAACCAGTGACAAAATAACTTTATATATTCACCCGATAAAAAATTTAATAATTTAAAATTACATCTTATGAAAAACCTGACTTTAGCAATCGTGATGATGGCAACCATGTTTGCCTGCGTAACTCCTGAAAAACCAAAAACCATTTCTCTGTTTAACGGAGTTGACTTAACCGGCTGGCATGCCGATGTACCGGCGATGGACCAGAATCCCGATACCATCAATCCGTTTATTGTTCGCGACTCGATGTTGGTTAGCCTTGGCACACCCGGCGGGCACCTGGTTACCGACTCAGTTTACCAAAACTACCGGGTAGTTGCCGAATACCGTTTTGCGGGCGTTCCCGGAAACTGTGGTCTGCTGGTACACGCATCCACACCGCGGGCTTTATACCAAATGTTTCCAAAATCGCTCGAAGTGCAGATGATGCACGAAAATGCAGGTGACTTTTGGTGTATTGTTGAAGATATTGTAGTGCCCGACATGGAAGCCCGCCGCGGCCCAAAAGAAGAGTGGGGGATTACTGAAGGTAAACTGCGCCGCATTCCCAACCTCACCGACGGCTCCGAAAAACCTGTTGGCGAATGGAATAAAATGGTGGTTGAATGTGTTGCAGATACCATAAAAGTTTGGGTAAACGATACTTTGGTAAATTTTGGATTCGACTGCACCACCACAAAAGGCCAGATTGCCGTGCAGGCTGAAGGTTCGGAAGTTGAATTCAGAAAACTGGAATTGACGCCGATTGATAAAATTACTCCGGACAGGTAACATTTTTATATTTCCAAATGAGTATGACAAAATTAACCACTTCGTGATTTTCAATAGATTTTTAGTATTTAATTGAATTTTAACAAATATTATCGTAAATTGACGCCAATTAATTTCTAAATAAAATCAATATTATGAGTATCAACTACAAAATTATCGCACGTAAAAATCCGCGCGATGCGGAAGCGGCTCCAAAATTTTACGGTTCCGTTAACTCCAAAGGCCGCCGTAACATGCGGTACATCGCCAAACAAATCGCCTCACGTTCGTCTCTGAACGAAATGGATGTAATGTCGGTTATTGAAGGTTTTCTGCAAATTATTCCCGAGACCCTGACCGATGGTTATTCGGTTGACCTGGGCGATTTCGGAATTATGAGTTTAACCGCGAAAAGTAATGCCGCCGAAACTGAAGAAGATTTCAACGTCAGTTACATGGAAGGGGTAAAGGTAAATTTCAGGCCTGGCAAGATTTTTAAAAATGCATTAAACAACGCTGAATACACCAAAATTCACGACAATGTAGTGCAGCCGTAAACAGCATCCCGGAATTTCCAAAAACAAGGTCCGGACCTTTCGAAAAACAAGTCTTGATCTCAATTGATTTAAGTCTTGATCTAAATTAAATATTGTCAAGGTTTTATTTTTTTAAGTCAAGACTTTATTTTTTAAAGTCAAGACTTGTTTTACATACACTCAAAACCTGCCTGAAAACTCTATTTGGGTTTTGCTAAAAACACCCTGTTCTTCGCTTCCAAACCTCTGGTTTATCCCGGTTAACCGCGAAGGTTTAGGGTAAATTTAAAATAATTAAACCAACTTAATTTTAATGGAATTATGTTTATTTTTAAAGCGATATAAACTGAAAATAAAACGAGAACCGACCAGAACAAAAACCAATGCTACCAAATTGGCAAAAACAACAGCATTCAGCGACAAACTTAAGTGTCACGCGGTACAATCGCTTTTTAGCTGGGGATGAAACCGATAAAAAAATGATAAAAAAGTATAATAACTTCGGGATATTAACTAGTTATGTGCTATTATAAGTGTGACACGATGCTAACAGATAGACCATTATCAGACAAAGAAATAAAGGTTCTAAGACAGAACTTGAAGCAACTTGACAAGAGAAAATCATTTCAAGTAAAGTTTCTTATCGGCTGGACAATTCTTGCAGTTATTGTTGGGTCAATTTTTTATTTCAAACTTGATACGGCTAACGAATATTACTTATTGGGTGGGACTGTTGTGATATATGTTTTGATTGGCGTTTGGAGTTTCACCAATCTTTATATAAAACAAAATAGACAGCGTAAAAATATTGATTTTGTTTTCGACGCTAATAAGGTAAAATCTATAAAAGTCAATGCGACAAATTACATTGAGTTATCAGAAGTTACGGACGAAGGTGTATATTATTTGTTTCAACTTCCAGACAACAAAATACTTTCTTTTGGCGGACAAGAATTTTATCCGACAAAAAAGTTTCCAAGTGACAATTTTGAAATCGCTTTATGTTATGGACCAAAGGGCGAAATTATTCTGATAGAGAAATTTGTATATGGAGCCAAGCTTTTCCCGAAGATAAAAATAGCGGGTCAAAGGAAGCTGGATTTGATAGGAAATTCAAATTACCCAGACCCTGAAAAGTTTACAATAATAGACGGACAACTTGAAAATATCGAAACTATCATAAATGGAAAATAGAATAACAGCACATAACATCAGCTACCCGCAAGCCGGGTTACGGTGCTTCGTTGACAGGAAATTAGAATTTTGAAAGGCAGCTCTTCGTAGGAACTTCATCGGTTAAATCCCGTCCTGCGTGTAGCTTCCTACGTTGTGTGCTATTAAAATGAAATTCCTACAACAATTAAACATACAGGTAATGAAAAATTTAAACTTATTTTTGATTTTCTTACTCACGTTCATGATTTATTCTTGTGAGAAAGAAGAAGACAATGTAACAAATCTAAATTTAGACAAAGTAAGTGGCTTTGTCCAGAAAGGACCTTAC
>DATITY010000175.1:0-6820 GCA_035467235.1 Draconibacterium sp.
GGCCTCCCGCTGATGGTGGCTGTTATTGGCGGAGAAACACACCGTTTCCGCCCGTTAATCGATTTGTACCGTGAGGCCGGAGCAAAAACCGGGCACTCACCCGAAAAACTTAAAGTAGGACTGCATTCCCTCGGTTATGTCGGAATCGAAACCAACAAAGCGCTGGATGATTATTTTCCGGGTTATGCCGAAACTTTTACCCGGATTGGTAAGGAACGGGGCTGGCCGTCGGTTACACGTTACCGTTTCGATTCGCAAACAGGCCCGCTCGGAGCTTTGGTAATTGGCAGTCCCGATGAAGTTGCTGAAAAAATACTCCGACACAGCGAAGCGCTGGGAGGCATTTCACGGTTTACTTTCCAGATGGACAATGCCGGACTTACCCATGACCAACTCATGAAATCCATCGAATTGATTGGAGAAAAAGTAATACCGATGGTGAACGGGTAAATTCAATCAAATAGACAACTACTAAACGCTGGCTTTTTGGAGTCCGTCGAAAGCTGAAAATTGCCAGCGTGATATTAAAACGCTGGATGAGTTGAAAAATCTCAGCGGAGCTTCCGTCAAAATTATGGTTTTGGAAGGCAAACATTTGCCGCTGTTTGAAAGCGTTATAATCATTTATTAGCAACTATTAGATGAATTCCCTGGCAAAACTGTTGCTAAAGAAATTCCTTCCAATGTGAAAAAACTGATGGGAATTGCATTGGATACGAAAGGGTTTGTGAGGGCGTATAGTTCGAAATAATTACCTTTGATTGTCTTAACAATTTGATGCAAGATTACAATATTTAAGGCAGTACCAAAAAGTTTTGCGAAATCAAAAATGAAATTTCCAGGCTATTAAAAGAAGCAGGTTTCAGAATTCAAATAGAGTTCATCAGAGAATGTAAGATTTAATTTCTGCCGGCAGCAACTTCAAACACTTCACGCGATTTTCTGATTTCATCCATGTTGTTATTTGCCCACCCCACCAACTGGTGTAAATGAGGAAGTAAAGAGCGGCCCCGTTCGGTTAATTCGTATTCCACTTTTGGCGGAATTTGTGGATAAACAGTTCGTTTTACCAGTCCGTCGGCTTCGAGCGATTTTAATGTAACTGCGAGCATTTTTTGCGAAATTGTTTGAATGTATCCGAAAATCTCATTAAAACGCAATACCTGGGCATCTTCCAAAAGCATCAAAACCAGTACCGACCATTTATCGCCCAACCTGTCAATCACATTTCTAACCGGGCATTTGTCAGCATTTCCATATTTTTTCAAAAAATTTTCATCCATATCGTATTGATTTTAAAAATTCTAACCTTTTAGTAAGTGATGAACAAAAACGTTAGTAATTGTTTTATAATAATCAAGTTACTATTTTTGACTTACCAAAAGTAATTAAAAAACTATTATATATTAAATAACGAATAGTAATTAAAATAACAATTAAAAAAAGAGTTTAAAAATGAAAACAGGAATTACAGGAGCGACAGGTCAGCTGGGTCGGTTAGTCATCGAGAAATTAAAGGGAAAAGTTGATGAAAATACAATTGTGGCTTTGGTTAGAAACACGGAAAAGGCAAAAGATTTAGGAGTGGAAATACGCGAGTTTGATTATAACAAACCTGAAAAACTAGCCGAATCGTTAAAAGGAATCGAACAACTTTTGCTGATTTCAGGGAGTGATCTCGGGCAACGCGCAAAACAACACACCAATATTGTAAATGCCGCTAAACAGGCGGGGGTAAAATGGATTGTTTATACCAGTCTTTTGCACACCGAAAACACTTCGGTCAGTCTTGCTGAAGAGCATTTGCCATCTGAAAAAGCGATAATCGATTCGGGTATTCCATACACAATCCTGCGCAACGGCTGGTATACCGAAAACCACACCAGTTCAATTTCAGGTGTGCTGGCTGCCGGTGCTGTGTTTGGCAGTGCCGGAAATGGCAAATTCTCATCAGCGGCAAGGGCCGATTTTGCTGAAGCAGCAGTAGTTGTATTGACCGGTACCGGGCATCAGGGGAAAATTTATGAACTTGCCGGCGATGAACCTTACACACTTGCCGAATATGCAGCTGAAATCGCGCGGCAAACCGGGAAAAATTTTCAATACAACAACTTACCTGTAAGTGAATATGCAAAAATTCTGCAAAGTTTTGGTCTGCCCGATTTTATTGCCGAAGCAATTGCCGGATGGGATGTGAGTGCATCAAAAGGCGATTTGTTTGACAATTCGCATACACTTTCGAAACTTAACGGTCGGCCAACCACACCAATGTCTGAAGTTGTGAAAAATGCCCTGGCTGCATTAAAATGATACAGAAATTATTTGTGGTTTCGGATAAATAAAGAAACTGAAAACAAAGGGATTCCATAGCTTCAAAATGATGGAATCCCTTTTATTGTGAAAAGATTTGGCAAAAAAATGCCATGGAAACAATCCGTGAAGTTCTGTAAAAAATTCATTCTTCAATTATTCCACAACCCGTTCAACTTTTGTGGTGAACATGTCCATTAAAGAACCTTCAACTTTTTCATCCTCTTTTTTTGTCAGGGTAAGATAAACATCGTAACCTTCGGCAAACCAATACACGGTAAGCGAACTGGCAGTTGTTGAAACGCGGTCAACTTTCACAGATTTCCCATCCTCAGCAATAATTGCACCAGCCAGAGCACCCTCTGTTTTCTCAATTTTCAATACAAATTTTGCATCACCGTTAGGCGTTCCGATAACATTGCAATTCCATCTTCCCAGGAAAAAGTCAGAACTATTTTCCTGAGCCATGGCTAATTGGGAAATAAAAAGGATGATTCCGCTGATGATTAAGATTTTTTTTTTCATGATAAATGTTTTTAAGTGATTGTTAATGAATTTTATATAAATTAAATTTTATCAGAATTATCAGAATTTGAAATATAATTATCTAAAGTTTCAAGTCCTTTTGGTGTACAAAAACCCTTGATGATTACTGCAATTGAATTTTCGAAAATTTCGTCTGCCATAACGTTCAGTTTCTGAAACTGATCGGAGCGTCCAATTCTGTCGAGCAATACTGAAATTGATTCAAGAATAACAAACGGATTGATATTCTTTCTGAATACACCTTTCTCAATACCGTTATCGATGATTTGTTTTAGCCTGACCCAGAATTTCTCTCCGATTTCGCGTTCAATTTTCAATTGGAGTGCAGGATAGTAGTAGTTTAAATCGGAAAAGAACTTGTTACTGACACTGTACTCATGTAATGTTGCCTGCTGCCAGATTTCGTAAAACAAAACTACCGGATTTTTCTCCTGAACCAGTTTTTCAAGCTGTTTGTATTGCTGTTCGTAATGCAATCGTATCACTTCTTCAATAAGCACTTCCTTGTTTTCGAAGTGTTTATAAAAGGTTTTTGTTGAAATTGCCAGCGCTGAAGCAAGCTTTTGAACCGACATATCGCGGATGCCATGATTGACAAACTGATTTAGCGCTGTTTTAAGAATTTCTTCTTTCATCTTTCGCGGAAAATAATATTGTAAAAATATTTTCCTGCAAATCAAATGGAAAATATTTTATAAAACAAATTTTCCAGATGTAATTTTTAGTAAAAATTAATGAGCGGTGAATGGTTCACAGGCTCAACAGGAAACAAAAGATTCCATCTTACTTTTGAAAGATGGACCTTGGTTTTAACCGGTTGCACAATTATTAATATGGAGATCCGTTAGCTGGCAGACACCATTTCCATTTTCTGAAACACTTTGCTCGCACCACTCCAGGCTCCGAACTTCAGCTTGCAAAAATTATGTCCCATTCCCAGTCGGCAAATAATTCTACTGTTGTAAAACCTTTTCTTTCCTGTATTCAAACCAGTCGAAATCGGCATAAGATTTTGATGGCTCGCCGTTGCCGGTGGCATACAAACCCACATAAACGCCGGTGAAAAATCCGACGGTTTCGGTGGCAAGAAACTTGGCATCAACAGTTTCAACCGAAGTGAATTCATTGTTCCCCTGTGCAAACGAAAAGGTAAATGTTGTTTTTTCACCTGTTATTTTTAAATCAACCGGACCGGGATTCAAAGTATATTCTTTTGATGTATAAATATTTCTGCCAAACTGCAGTTTTACTGCTAGCACCCGTCTTCCGTTTTTCTGTTTGATGAGCATATCGAAATGAGAACCATTGTTAAGTAACACCATCCCGGCTTCCTCGTTTTCCTTTTTGGGGTTGAATTCAATACGTGTGGAGGCAGTAAAATATAAGTCGGTTAATCGCCTGCCAGTAAAAGTTGAAGTGTGGCTAGTGCTGATCACTTCAGTCGCACCTTTCAACCTCAGAAATCCTTGTCGTTCAGTAAGTGTGATATTGCCTTCAACCGGAATCTGGAGGTAATTCCACTCAAGTCCCAACTCTTTTTCATCAAAATCGGTTTTTGATGGTTTTGCCGGAAATGGTTTTAACGGAAGGGTTTCGCAGGTCATATTTTCAGTTACGGTTCCGTTTCCGTTTACCACCGGCCAGCCATTTTTAGGCCAGGTTACCGGGGCCAGGCAGCTTTCCCTTCCCAGAATATGATGCACTTTATCCGAGATATTCCTGTAGCCATGAAAAACCATCCACCACGAATTGTCGTGCGCCTGAATGATATCGGCATGACCAACTCCCTGTATTGCCAATCCCTGACCGGCGGCATTGGCATGTGTCAGAATCGGGTTGGCTGGATTTTCGGTGTAAGGACCCCGGATGTTGTTGCTCCGGGCAATGGTTACAGAATGTGCTTCTTCGGTTCCGCCTTCGGCAGCCATAAGGTAGTAAAATCCGTCTTTTTTATAAATGTGTGGTCCTTCGGCGTATCTGCCGCCTGTACCATACCACACTTTTTTTCCTTCGGTAAGCAATTTACCGGTTTTCAGGTCAATTTCGAATAAATTGAATTCAGAAGAAATAACATAGCTTTTCCCGTCTTCATCCCAGAAAAGGTCGGGATCAATTCCCGGAACATCAATAAAAACCGGATCTGACCACGGACCTGCAGGATTGGTGGCTGTTACATAAAAGTTACCCGACCTGCCTTTCAGATTGGTGGTTATCATGTAAAAAACACCCGCGTGGTGACGAATGGTAGCCGCAAAAATATTGATTCCCTGCGGCAACTGTTCTTTGCGGTGAATACAATGACCAATCTGCTGCCAGTTTACCAAATCTTTACTGTGAAATACCGGAACACCCGGGAAATATTCAAAGGTGCTGTTTATCAGGTAATAATCATCGCCAACCCTGCAGACGCTGGGGTCGGAATAAAATCCCGGAATGATGGGATTGTGATAAGTAACTTTTTCATCGGACGATGGCGGTGCTGCAAACGGGTTATTTCTTTTTATAACCGGATTTTGCGAAAATGCAGTAATTACATAGCTTAAAAGAAACAGAAGCAGGATATTTTTCATAGTCAGGTTGACAAATTGATTTAAAACTCAGGTTCAAAAGTAGAAAATTAAGAGTGAAATTTTAATTCCAGGTAAGTCGCAATTGTAAATATTAAATCAATTTTAGCTATAGACATGAAATGTTCAATGACGTGGTGTCAGTCGAAAATATTTACTTTCATCTGGTTAAACCATTTGATATTATAATTGTCAAAAAAAAAAAATTAAACCAAAAAACTTTATATTATGAAAAAATTAGTCTTTTTGTTTTCAGCAGTTTTCTTTACAACCATGGTTTTTGCACAAACCGATTTTTCGGGAAGCTGGACCTTGAATACTTCTAAAAGTAAGTTGGGTGAACGCAGTTTTGCACCAAAATCAGTCGTAATCGTTCAGACCAAAGCTGATATCAGTATCGAGACCCACAGTGAGTTTCAGGGGGAGGAACGTGTACGTAAAAGCAAGTACACACTGGACGGTAAAGAGTGCACCAACAAAGGTTTCAGGGACATGGATGTGAAATCGACTGCAGTTTGGTCAGCCGATAAAAAAGCACTGACAATTACCTCGAAAGTTTCGATGGATAATGGCGACATGACCATGAAATCCGTTTACAAAATGGATGGCGCAAACCTTGTAAATGAATCATCATCATCATCTCCAATGGGCGACCGCTCGGAAACACAAGTGTTCGATAAAAAGTAATCAGTCGATTTTAATTTGCATAAACTTACAATCTTGAAATCTGATGCTCCAGCGTCTGTCTGAATCCGGATTGAAAGGAATAACTATTTGAAGATTTTAACTGCCGGGATTGCCTGAAAATAAAAAAATCCATCTGCTGACTGCCGGATGGATTCTTTTTTATTCCTCACCCGCTCGCACCAACTTGCAATCGGTGTGCAAATCGGCAGAATTGAACGTTATATTTCCTGCTGTAACTTCAGAACTGTTCATCTGATAATTTAAAATCAACTGGTGAATACCTGCTGTATGCAAAATTATTAAGCAGGTGACGGGAAGTCACCTGCTCAACTTCAAAAAAGTTGTTATAAGAGAATTTACAACGAATTCTTTTTAATGAACTCAATAATTTCCTGCTGGTAACCAAACGCCATTCCAACTACGGTGTCGGCAGCGCCATAGTACACAGCTATTTTTTCACCATCGCTTAATGCTGCACAGGGAAAAATCACGTTTGGCACATCGCCGGCCAGTTCGTAAAGTTCTGCAGGTGCAAGTAAATAAGGTTGTGTGCGGTACAAAACTTTCGCAGGGTTTTCCAAATCGAGTAAAACTGCACCCATCGAATAACGGAATCCATTGCAGGTGTTAATTACACCGTGGTAAAATTCAAGCCATCCATCGGCAGTTTTAATGGGTACCGAACCTGCCCCGATTTTTGTGCACTGCCA